>USIN01000243.1 GCA_900554715.1 uncultured Bacteroidales bacterium | reverse complement strand
CGTTGATGAACATCATCGTCACAGTCTCGTCGTTGTCGATGTCGGTGAAGACAGGCTTTGCGAAGATGTCGGCGCGCCCCGAGATGTCGGGTATGAGCTGACCGGTCGTCGCTGGGGCCGGCAGATAGTCGTAGCGCCGTGTGCCGATAAGATAGTCGAGCATCGAGAAGTCGGCTATCGCAAGACGCAGGGAGCTGTCGATGCTGTCGCGTATCTTTTTCTTTGTGGCGTTGATGGCTCCGTCGTCGAGAGTATACTCGGCGAAGAGCCTGTCGAGGTCGATGCCAGAGGTTATCACGGCGGCGTTGTCGTCGAAATACCGGTCGAGGCAGCCGTCGTCGATGATGTCGACAAACTGGTTGCAGTCGACTGTCGGCGCCGGCTCGCTTTCGACTTCGGCTTTGCGCCACGACGCAAGATTGGCGTTGAAACTCATCAGGCGCGAGTGACACGAGGTCATCGTCTGCGAGAGCCGTCCGAGACGGTCTATGATCATTCCGGCGAGATGGAGGTGCAGACGTTTCTGCTTGCGCTCTATCTCGAGGTCGGAGCGTTCGAGCGACTTCCGGGATATGAGGGTGTTGTAGTTGACGCGTATGCGCCGGCGGATAATCATGTGTATCATCCAGGCGATGGCGAAGGCTCCCGAACCGACTGCCGTGTATATCATATTGGCTTTGTTAAGCTCTTCGGCCAGCCATATCCAGCAGCCGCAGCTCAACAGGAATATGAAGGCGTAGAACATCAGCTTGAAACCCTTGATGCGGTTGGCGTCGAGTTCGGCTGTTTTCTGTGACATCAGGCTGTTCTCTTCATTGCGGCAGTCGTCGATGGCGCGGTCGAGGCGTTTGTCGGCGGCGTCGGCGATAGCGGTGCGCACGTTGGCGTTGGCGAGCTTGACCTCGAGAGTGGCGTATGCTGTCCTGAGTGTGTTGTAACGCGCGTTGAGGCCGGCAAGCTCGTTTTTGGCCTCGTCGATGGTGTTCTCGAGGATGGCGCACTGGATAGCGGCGTCGTTGGTGTTGAAGTTGACGGCGATGTCACAGCCGCGGTCACGCACCTTGTCTGAAGCCTTGAGCGACAGCTCGGTTATGATGCATGCATAGTTGAGATACTCTTCGGCATAGCGGTAGGGCATGTAGCAGTAACCGCCGTCGCCGAAGTCCTCGCCCCATGAGTTTCTGACGACAAACACCTTATAGTCGTCGGAATAGCCGCAGATAACCATAGCGTGCGAGAATTCCTCGCGCGGCGATATCTCGTCGGGCGATGGCATCCTGACGAAGCCGGCGCGGTCGCTGCCGAACGAGTCGAATATTCTCGCCGAGATGACGACGGGATGCCCGTCGGCAATGGCCGATTTGATGGCTTCGGTCTCGACCTTGACATTCATGGCCTTGACGACGAGACACTTCTGAGCCTCGGCAAACGCGAGGTCGGACGGCGCGGCCGAGAAGTTATTCTCATCATACTGATGATGGCTTTCGTCACAGATGCCTGCGGTCATGGCCTCTTTGATGATGCGGTAAATCGATGTGCCGCAGTTTTCGTTCTGTTTGCCCACCGCCTCGCGCGCGTTATAATATAGGAATGCCTCGCTCATGTTGCGTATCTCGCCCGTGAGACGGCGTATCATATATTCGATGACAGAGGTGACGGCGAAGGCCGAGCAGGAGCCGAGGCTGCCCTGACTCTTCACAGGGGTGAAGCTCTGGCGCAGGTCGATGCTTGCCCGGGTGACGGGGTGGGGCTGATAGTCTTCGTCGAAGGGGTCGGCGTCAGACTCGCCGACGACCGGGCGGTAGATGATGCCGCCAAACTCGAAGCCGTCACCGCTGATGTGGCCGGTGGCTATCTGGTTTTCGGCGACGTTTTTGTGGAGCTGCGTGAGATTATCGGTCATCGTGCGTATCGCGCGCGTGGTGTTACGTATCTTGGTACGCAGCTGCTTGATTTCTTCAATCGTGTTGTCGCCGAGGGTTCTGAACGTTTCAGCCGGCTCACCGGCTGGGTCGATAGAGGCGAGATACCTAGCGTTCTCGAGGTCTTCTTTGACAAAAAGGTTGAGCGACGATGTGGCGAGGTCGTCGGCCGAGAGCTGCGACGGGGTGATGGTCGCGTCTTTGAACAACGGCGAGTCGAAGCCCAGAATCATGGCTACGATGGCCTCTTTCTCGGGGAATGACAGCGATTTGTCTTTCAGACAGGCCAACAGCGCTTGCTCAGACTCGGCGAAGAGCCGGTCGAGCGGGTCCGTTATCTTGGCGATTATCTCCTGGTCGCTGTTATAAGAGCTTATGAGCGGTTGTACTCTGGCGTCGTAGAACGAGGCCAGTTCGGCGCGTATCCTTTCGATGACGGGCTGCGAACTGGCATTGGCGACGTTGATGCTGACGTTTTTGATGCTGATGCCGGCCCGGTCGATGACCGATATGGTGGCCTTGCGGAGGAGGTAGCCGACGAAATAGCTGCGGTCGAAAATCATGGCGGCGAGGCCGAATGTGTCGACCGGACGATTGCGCGAGGCGAAGGCTGTCGTGCCGCTGATGGCACGGCGGCATGTCGTCTCGAGTATGGCGAGGCGCCCGAAAATCTCGGTCATCGCGTCTTTGTCGAGGTTGAGTGCCAGTCCGTCGGCGTTGATGTCGCTCAGGAGTCTGAACGATACTATCCGGGGCGATGTATGGCGCATGGCCGAGATGTCGCCTATGGCCAAAGCGCAGTTGGCCTTGAGCACCTGCGGCGTCGACAGAGGGTCGGCGCCGGTGTCGCGGAAGAGACGCGCCAGGTCGTGGCTGACGCCCATGACGCTGATCTCGTAGCGGCATGTGTCGGCGTCGATGGCCCTGATGAGGTCTTTGGCGGTTTCGAGGGCCACCGCGTCATAGAGAGGCACGTAGATGACTGCTAGCATCGACCCTGTGCCGGGTGTGGCTACGTTGACGTGGTCGCGGAAGAGGCCGTCGAAAAAGTGCTCATAGGCGTTGTCGGCGTCGGCGCCGTCGATGACGACGGGCGACAGGGTGTCGCAGTCGGCCGTGGCGATGCTGACGCCACCGCTGTCGGCAGCCGTGACGGAGTAGAAGTTGAAATATGCCGCAGTCTCTTCGTCGGCAAAGCGCCTGATATAACGCGCAAAGCTGTCGGCGAGGCCGGCAAAGGCGCTCCCGATGAAGAAGTGCGAACTAT
>USIN01000242.1 GCA_900554715.1 uncultured Bacteroidales bacterium | reverse complement strand
GTTTATGGGTCTGTCGATGAACTACTCGCTTGAAGAGATTGTCAGCTATAAGCCTGAAAAGAGCTGGAACTTCGAGGGCGGCGTCAAAACCGAGTGGTTTGACGGCCGTCTGGGTGTCGATGCTGTCGGATTCTATATCCTTTGTCGGGACCAGCAACTGACGATGTTCCCGCCGGGAACAGTCACAGGCCGTATCATGACAAACGCCGGCCGCACGACCTCGCGCGGAGCCGAACTGTCGGCGACATATCAGCCTGACGAACGGCTTAGCCTGCGACTGAGCTACGGTTATACAAAAGCTACATTCACACGCTTTTCAGACAGTCGCGGCGATTACGCGGGCCGCAGGCTTCCCTACGCCCCGGCCAATACTCTTTTTGCGGGCGCTACATACCGTCTGCCGCTTACGTTGCTCGGTGCGACCCCTTCGGTCAGCGCCGATTGCCGCGGTGCCGGCAATATATATTGGGATGAAAGTAATTCGACGTCTCAGAAATTCTACGCTCTGCTGGGCGCCTCGCTGTCCCTCGAGCACAAAAACTGGTCTATAAAGGTCTCGGGCACAAATCTGACATCGACCCGTTATTCGACATTCCATTTCGTCTCTATAGGCAACACATTCTATCAGCAGGGAAAACCCCGCCAGTTTGCAGTCACGCTGCGATATAATTTGCATTAGACATAATTTAGATAACTGACATTAAATTATTATAAATTATTGCTATCCGTGTATGGCAAACGGATACTAATGCTTATTTTTGCCCCCGGAATTAAGATTACAAATAAATAAGATGAAAAAACTAACCTTCCTGAGCTTTGCCGCGGCTCTGACAGCGACGATGGCATTCACGTCATGCGACAGTGACGATAACGACAACACTATGACAGGCCAGACGATATCAAACATGACATCGGTAGTCGAGTCGCTCGACAATCCGGGTATGGTTTCATTCTGTGACCTGTCGTTTGCATTGGTCTACAACTATGACAACAATACCTCCAACGTTCAGATTTTGGGCATGAAACTGGCCGACGGAAGCCAGCTCCCGCTGATGACGTTTAACGGCCTCCGGTGGATTACAAAAGACTACTGGAAGCTGACAGAGTCATACAATGTGGCGCCGACAGTCGAAGGCTTCGGCAATATCCCGATGTTTGAAAATTTCAACATAGCTCTCAAAGACCTATATTCGAGTCAGGGCAGCTACTCCCCCGGTTTTTTCTATAATTTTGAAATCAACGGCAGCACACGTGTCTATGGACCTGTCTATAAAGGCACGACCATCACAACAGCTCCGGGCGGCGCTACTTTCACAAACGATGAGACTAAATACGTCATTACGGTCAACAGTTCGTCGTCGACGGCAAAGATAGAAATATTCGGTGCCAGCTTTATCGACGGCATGCCCAAGCTCAATCTTGCCTTTGATGCAGTGCCCTATACTGCCAGCGGCGACAGGTATGTTTTCAGTGCCGCAAGTCTGACGCCTTCGTTCGGCGGTACGCCGTTCCCCCGTTTCCCGATTACAGACCTTAAGGCCACTCTTGATTTTGCCACAGGCTTTGATCTTGAGTTTACATGCGGTTACAACGGCCAGCCTTATAGAGTCGTGGCTGATACCGACAGAGGCTGAGAATCCCTTTCCCGATAGAATCATAACAGAAACGTCGATATGGCAATATCGGCGTTTTCTTTTGCCGCTTAGTCTTATCCGGAGAAAAATGTGTCATAAAAAGTTAAAAGCCATTGGTGCTTTTTGCGAAAAAATAACTATCTTTGCGCTTAGTTAAGGCAACCCGGCTTGTGTCGAAGCGCTCGCTGTGGTGGCTTTCAATATGTTATGTTGTAAAAACTACTGTAAAGCAATATGATAACATTAGACATTTTCGGAATCACAAACAACGGGCTGCTTGCCGTGACAGCCTTGCTGACCGGTTTTGCGCTCGTGGCGCTCGCCATGTGGATAGCCGGCCTGATTTCACCGAGGTCATTCAATCCACAAAAAGGAGAGGCCTATGAGTGCGGTATCCCTACACGCGGCGAAAGTATGTCGCAATTTAAGGTAGGCTACTATCTGTTTGCTATTCTTTTTCTTATGTTCGACGTCGAAACAGTGTTCCTTTTTCCCTGGGCAGTCAGAATGCGTGAGCTTGGTGTGCAGGGTCTTATCAGTATCGCTGTCTTTTTCGGTGTCTTGGTGCTGGGTCTCGTATATGCCTGGCGGAAAGGAGCTCTTGAATGGAAGTAACAACGAAAAGCATGCCCTACGAGGCATTCAAGGATAACGAGTATATCGAAAAACTTGTAGACGAGCTGAAAGCCAGCGGTACGAACGTTATCGTCGGTTCGCTCGACAAACTTATCAACTGGGGGCGGTCTAACTCACTCTGGCCACTCACTTTCGCCACCAGTTGCTGCGGCATCGAATTCGTGTCGCTCGGCGCTGCCCGTTTCGACATGGCGCGCTTTGGCTGGGAAGTAGCGCGCGCCTCGCCCCGTCAGGCCGACTTCATGATGGTCGCCGGTACTATCGTCAACCGCATGGTGCCCGTCTTCCGTCGTCTTTACGACCAGCTGGCCGAACCCAAATATGTCATCGCATGCGGCAGCTGCGCTATCTCGGGCGGTCCGTTCCGCCGCAGCTATCATGTGGCTAAAGGCATCGAGGACATCGTTCCCGTCGACGTCTTTGTCCCCGGATGTCCTCCCCGTCCCGAAGCGATGATCTACGGCATCATGCAGCTTTCAAGAAAAATCAAGGTTGAGAAATTCTTCGGCGGTGTCAACCGTCAGGAAAAACAGAAACAGTTTCTGGCAGAGCACCCCGTCGATGGCGTCGCCGACTGACATTCAGCCTATATATTCTTAAATCAACAAGTAAAACCGAAAGACCAATCATAAATATGTCAAAGTTAAACGACAAGATTGCCAAGCTGTTCCCTCAGGCGACTGAAGCCGCAAACGGCATCATTGAAATCGAAATCGCCGACGCTCAGTGGCATCAGGCCGCCAAGACTCTCCGCGACGACGAAGACATCCGCATGGACTATCTCGTCACAATCGTCGGCATGGACTGGAAAGATGCTCTCGGATGCATCTATTACCTGATGTCGACCAAATACAATCAGATTGTTGCCGTGACGGTGAAGACATCTGACCGCGAAAAACCTATGCTGCACTCGGTCGCCGACCTGTGGGGCGTAGGCTGTCTTTATG
>USIN01000241.1 GCA_900554715.1 uncultured Bacteroidales bacterium | reverse complement strand
GCAACTTCGCCGCCGCGGACAAGGAGCTGCTGAAATATTTCCGCACGCGCAAACCCGTCGAACTCTTCGGCCTCGACCTCGCAAAGCACGGCTGGGAGCGTTTCGGCGAGAACCACCTCGACACCGTCACCAACCTCGGCGGCTTTATCGAGGGTCCATGGCTCACGAAACACAACGGCAAATACTATATGCAGTATGCCGCGCCCGGCACCGAATTTAATGTCTATGCCGACGGTGTCTATGTCGCCGACAGCCCCATGGGGCCGTATCACTATCAGGCCCATAACCCCGTGTCATATAAGCCCGGCGGTTATATCAACGGTGCGGGCCACGGCAGCACCGTCCAAGGTCCCGGCGGCAAATACTGGCATTTCGCCTCTATGGCTCTGTCGATCAACGTCAACTGGGAGCGCCGCCTCTGCATGTTCCCTGCCGGCTTCGACGCCGACGGCATCATGTATGTCGATACCCGTTTCGGAGACTACCCCCGCTATGCGCCCGGTCAGGGAGTCAATGCCGGCAAATTCCGCGGCTGGATGCTGCTCTCTTACGGCAAGCCCGTCACAGTCTCGTCATCGGCGGGCGATTTTGATGCCTCGGCTCTCACCGACGAGCAGACAAAGACCTATTGGCTCTCTGTTGCCAACGACGAGCGCCAGTGGGTGACGATAGACCTCGAGGAGCTGTGCGATGTCAATGCCCTGCAGATCAACTATCACGACTACAAGAGCGATATGTATGGCCGTTATGACGGGCTGCGTCACCGTTATACGGTCGAGGCTTCGGCCGACGGCGAGAACTGGCAGACCATAGCCGACCGAAGCGGCAGCTATAAAGACACTCCCAATGCCTATATCGAGCTTCCCGAGGCCGTTATGGCCCGCTATGTCCGTTATCGTAACATTGACGTGCCGACTCCGGCGCTCGCTATCTCCGAGTTTCGCGTCTTCGGTCTCGGCCATGGCAAAAAACCGGCTGCGCCAAAAAATATCGAAGTCGTTCGTGACAGCGACCGCCGCGACGCCGTCATAGGCTGGACTCCCGTCAAAGGAGCTCAGGGCTACAATGTCCTTTGGGGTATAGCTCCCGACAAGCTCTACAGCTCGTGGATGGTCTATGGCGACGACAGTCTCACATTGCGTGCTCTCACAACAGACCAGAGCTATTACTTTGCCGTCGAAGCCTTCAACGAAAACGGCGTCTCGTCTCAGACCCGCACCGTCTTCGTCGAATGACAGATATGATGGTTGACATATTAAAGGCCGGGGCAAAATATTTGTCACCGGCCTTTTTGGCGAAAGCCTGATTACAGGTATTTGAAAGCGACAACCCCGGCAAGTATTATATCGGCGATTTGAACGCCTGCTATAATGCGTTCCGGGGCGCTTTTGCGCTTTAATGATAAAATCAGCGAATAAATCCAGTATGCGGCCACAGGGATAATGATGATAGACAGCATCTGAACCCACATCATTACGTTATTGAAACTGTCACTTTCAGTATCGCCTGATACACATATTAATGAAATAAGTATGCCGCTGATGACGGTTATCGATATCAACCTCATGATTAATATCGATAAAGGATTATTGTTTTGTCTCGTAATGCCGTTGTATGAGTGATTCATCAAATTGTAGCCCGTGAGGCAGATAAATCCATTCAGTATGCCGAACAGAGGCAGTGTGTATATCTGTGATATGACTAAGGGATAAGTCTCCATTCGGGATAATCCCGTTGCATCCAGAAGTATCATGTCAATTATATATACAGGCAGACAGAATACAAACAGGAGACCCCATCTGTTGTCGTTGCTGAATTTCAAGTTTAGACAAAGATATGAAATCAAGAAATATGAGGTAATGATTATTAAGGCTCCATATAGATTGTTACAATAAAAAATACTTTGTGGTATAGCCAAGACAAGAGAGGTGGCTGTCGCAAATCCGAGATTGGAGTGAGCTTTCGCCTGTTTCAGTAGATTCATGATGTAATGGTTGATAATGTCTGGTGTCAAAGATACAAAAAATATATATGTTTTTCCTTCTGTGTTTTATATAACATTCCTTTCATGATTGACCCTCTTTTTCAGCTTTTTTCGTCGGAATTTGTAGGTATCAAAAAATTATTCTAAATTTGTAAGAGTTATGACTGAAGTTATGCGCCATTATACTGTAAAAGAGCTCGCGGCTATGCTTGAGCCTTCTGGACTGAGGCCTTCGCCACAGCGTTTGGCCGTGCTGTCATATCTCAGCCACAGCACTACCCATCCGACTGTCGATGAGATTTATAGGGCTTTGCAGCCTGATAATCCGAGCCTGTCGCGTGCGACTGTCTACAATACCTTGAACTCGCTTGTCGCCAACGGCATCGTGCGCGAGCTTGATATCGATACCTCAAACCGTCGCTATGATTTCGCAGTCTCAGTGCAGCACGCTCACTTCTTTTGTCGCAATTGCGGTCGCGTCATCGACGTTGACATGAAGGATATCGAACTGCCTCAGTCGGCCGACTTTATCGTCGAGCAGCTCAATGTCAATTTCAAAGGTCTCTGCGCCGAATGCGCCAAGGCCGATTAATCATTCAATTCCATATCGGGCAAGAATATCGAGCAGAGGCTGTTTGATAGACTGCATCCACAGATAATAACCGAGGTCTGACGGATGCGTGCCGTCGCATGTCGTCTCGTGATTGTCACCTGCGGTCGGTTCGATAAAATAGATGTTGGGGTCGTCGGCCATGGCTTCGGTGACGACACGTCGCGCCATATCCTGTTTCGCCTGCTCGGCGATGTCATATTTGGTGTCAAAATTGCGGTGTTCGCGGTATATGGTCTGCATGAATATCACCGGTGTTGTCGGATGCTTGGCCCGCAGCGTAGCCATAAACGGTTTGAAGTTGGCTTCTATCTCCTCGGCTGTCGGATTCGAGAATGCGTCGAAGACAAAGGCGTCTGCCGGCGTGTCGGCGAGCACTCGCGCAAACGACTGCTGGAGCTTCGAGTTGCCGCTCACGCCGAGAGCCGGGGTATGGATGCCGGTGGCGCGTTCAAACTGCATGGGGTAGGCCATACCGGCGCGCGATGTGGCGATGCCGTGGGTGAAGCTCGACCCCCAGAAAACGACACGATGACGGAAAGGATTGGCGATCGGACGGACATAGCACCCCGGGGTGACGCCTATCGAAATCGAATCGACAATCGAGATTATCGGCAGATACAGCA
>USIN01000240.1 GCA_900554715.1 uncultured Bacteroidales bacterium | reverse complement strand
TGTCAAGATAGCCGATGCCGCCGGCAACGTCTTCCATCAGGGACGCTCGGAGGGCGGTATGTTTACTTGGGACGGCTGTAACGCGTCGGGCGAGCGTGTGCGTTCGGGCGTTTACTTTGTCTTTGCGTCGCAGAGCGAGGACGGCGGCTCTGAAAGTGTCGTCACCAAGATACTTGTTGTAAACTAAGACTCTCTTCTTGCGTTAAGAATAGTATGGAAGATAAACTGAAATATGCAGATGAAGACGACAAGGTCTACGGCCTCACGGGCGTGGCTATTTCTGTCGTGGCACTCGATGCCGATTCAATCATAGAGTCGCTGTCGCTCGACGACGACGAGTCGATAGAGTTTTCGCGTTACTTTGAATATGTCTCAAATCCGCGTGTGTCTCCGAGAATCGTCTGGAACGAGATGGTAAAACATTTTCAGGTGCTGACGGCGATGCGCATCGCCAATATGATGTGCCGCAATTATGTCCGCCACCGCCGCAAACTCTCGTCTGACATAGCCCGGCTGCTGAAGGAATGCAACCGGCGTGACGGTGTCGACGGCTATCAGCTCGATGCCGACGAGGCCGATGTCATATTCGACAAAAACTACAATTATTTTGACAGGCTGTTTTCATACAGCCAGATACACCAGAGTGCCAACGAATTTGCCGAGGTGCTGCGCCGTCAGCGCAAGATGACGGTGTCGGAAATCATCGATCAGCTCAGAGCCATCTCGTCATTCTGACGGGAACATGCGGTCGATTATTTCCTTCAGGACAAGGGGCGACTCGGGTCCGACATTGAAGATAAGGTCGAGGACACTCAGACCGGCGACGAAGCCGAATTTAGATGATCTCACCTGATAATACTCTACGGGGGCTGCCGATTTGAAGTCGCAGCTCCTGTAATCTTTTATAATGGTGTCTGACGCATTCTGAGGGGTCTCAGAGGCGATTCGGGTGTCGATGCCGAGTATTTGTCTTATGACGCTGTCGGCGGCCATATCGAGCTCCGCAATGGTCATGAAGGCTGTGCCCGGTTCTGACAGCAGCGGTTTGAACCGGTCGTAGTAGAATTCAAAGAAGGGTGTGCGTCCGTAGGCTGATTCGAGTGATACACGATGGACGTGCCACCAGCGTCCGTGGGTAGACACGGCTGTTTCGTTCCATGAACGGCGGCCGGGCTGATGGTCGACGGGAACGGTAAGCGACAGAGGCCCCTGTGTGTCGATTATATCGCATCGGTGGGCGCTTTTGAAGCGTTTGTTGGCTGTCATGGCTGTGTCGATTACAGCGCGCCCGTAGGCGGCCATAATGGCATAATAGCCCGTTGCGGCCATATACTGCGGAGGCAGCAGTGCGATATGGCGGTCGTCGAGTCTTCGGAGCGGTGTCATTTGTCAGGGTTGGCGTCGCGGAAGATGCGGTTCCATCTGATGCCGCCGTCAAGGAGGCTGCGGTCGCGGTCAAACGAGATGATGACAAACATCGGTGTGCCGACGACATGGTCTTCGGGGACGAAGCCCCAGAAGCGCGAGTCCTGCGAGAAGTCGCGGTTGTCGCCCATCATGAAGTAATAGTCCATGGCGAAAGTGTATGTGTCGGCCGGCTTGCCGTCGATATAGACACGTCCGTCTTTAAAGTAAGAGTCGGTGTGTCCCTCGTAGTTGCGTATAGCGCGCTGATATGTGAGCCAGCTGTCGCGGTCGAGCTTTATCGTCATGCCTTTGGCGGGAATGACGATGCCGTTGTCGCCGCCATAGTTGCTGAGCGACCAAGAGTCGGCGAGTCCGTCGGGGAAGAGATAGCTGCCCTGAGCGCCGGGAGGAAGGAGTGTGTTGGTCTTGATATAGCCTTTGAGCATGCCGGCGTCGGTCAGCTCGGTTATCATCTTGGCAGTGAGCGGTAAGGCGTAGAAATGTGTGGCGTCTTTGGCGCCGGGAATCCATGTCGCGAGGTTGGCGCGGTCAAACTCGTTGAGCGACATCGTCTCGACGTCTGAGGCCGTTATCTCGAGGCGTTTGATGATGTCGTCTGTCAGGGGACCGTTCATCGCGGCTATATAGTTGAACTGGACGTTTTCGGGAAAGGCGACCGGCTTGCCGTCGATATAGATGGTGTCGTTGACAATCTTCAGGATTTCGCCCGGGAGACCGACGGCGCGTTTGACGAAATTCTGACGACGGTCGACAGGGCGGTAGATGATCTCGCCGAAGGTGTTCTTGTCATTTTTAACGCGCTCACGACCATAGTTTTTGACGAGAAGGTCATAGTATTCGGGGGTGTCCTCGAATTTCGAGGCGACAGTGTCGCCGGCGGGGAAGTTGAAGACGACGATGTCGCCTGACTCGATTTTGCGCAGGCCTTTGAGACGTTTGTATTCAACCGAGGGTTTGTCGAGGTAGCTGTCGGTGTTGATTATAGGCAGGCGGTTGTGGACGAGCGGGAAATGAACCGGCGTCATAGGCACACGGGGTCCGTAAGTCATCTTGTTGACCCATAGATAGTCGCCGGTGAGCAGTGTTTTCTCGAGCGATGACGACGGAATCTGATAGTTCTGACCTACGAAAGCGAAGACGAAGTAGACGATTATGAGCGCGTAGACGATGGCGTCGACCCAGCTCATGACACTGCGCACTGCCTTGTTTTTGCTCTTTTTCCACCATGTGAAGGGTATATATCCGGTGATATATATGTCAAACAGCAGAAAGACGAAAATAGCCGGCCACCATGAACCGAGCCAAATTGTCCATGCGATGAAGAGCATCGTCACAATGCCGAAGCGTACCCAGCGGGTGGCTTTTACTTCCGACAGGCGACGCATGAAATCATCCTTGAACGAAAGTTTATTTTGAGTTGTCTGAGTCATTTCAACGAATTATTTTGGCACAAAAATACATAATTTCATTCATTTAATATCTTAACAACTTATAAAAGAGTTAAGATTGATGAATAAAGGAGTTCGGGGGGGGTGAAAATTCGAGTTATCCGGGCTGATATCGTCGGGTATTTGGTAAATTGACAAGTTCTATGTCGTTTTGCATCATTCTACGAACCTCATAGAATAATGCAAAAGTATGGATAATGTGTTAATATAGCGGCTTTTTAGCCGAGACTCAGGCCGGAGTGCTGAAATTTTGTTAGCCCCGAGCGCTTGCCGCTCGGGGTAGTGGTTCATTCATAAGCCTCAACCCCGGCGGGTTATAGTGGTCGGAAGACATTCTAAATGGTTATGCCAATTG
>USIN01000239.1 GCA_900554715.1 uncultured Bacteroidales bacterium | reverse complement strand
GATTACAAAGACCCCGAATTCCTCAAGAAATTCCTCAACGAGCAGGGCAAAATCCTTCCCCGCCGCATCACAGGCACTTCTCTGAAATTCCAGCGCCGCGTCGCTCAGGCCGTCAAACGCGCCCGTCACCTCGCTCTGCTGCCCTATGTAACCGACTTGATGAAATAAACACTTTAAAGCTAAGGATATAACTATGCAGATCATTCTCAAAGAAGACGTTCAGGGCCTCGGATACAAGGACGACGTCGTTGAAGTTAAAGACGGTTATGGCCGCAACTACCTGATTCCTCAGGGCAAAGCCGTTATCGCCACTCCCTCGGCTCTTAAAGTGCTCGCCGAAAACCAGCGCCAGCGCGCCCACAAACTCGCCAAGATCAAGGCCGACGCCGAAGCTCTTGCCGCTGCTCTCGCAACAGTCCAGCTCACAATCCCCGCCAAGGTCAGCGAGACCGGCACAATCTACGGCTCTGTCAACAACGTTCAGATCGCCGAAGAACTCGAAAAACTCGGCCACAACGTCGACCGCCGTGTCATCACCATCAACACTCCCGTCAAGGAAGTCGGCAAATACACCGCCACAGCCAAACTTCACAAAGAAGTCAGCGTCGACATCAACTTCGAAGTCGTTGCCGCAGAATAATCCCCCTCGCCCACCGGGCGACCGCATGATAAAAACATCAAAGCGCCGGCCACTCAGGCCCGGCGCTTTATTTTTCCGCCTGCCGGACAGCATCCGCCACCTTCATTTCATAAACACGGACGCCATTTCATACATTAGCGCAGCCGACAGTCGTTAATTCCGCATAATAATTGTACCTTTGCGGCATAAGATTATGGATAAACGTCTTGTATTCACATCATCATCCGAGTTGCTCCGCGTCCCCGCCGGCACAGTCGTCTACATCGCCGCCGACGGCAACTACTCGGCCATAACAACGGCCGACGGCGAGAACTTTGTCCTGACAATGCAGCTGGGTCAGATTGAGCGACGCATTTCCGAGATGCTCGACAACGACGACAACCGCTTTATCCGCATCGGCAAGAGCCTGATTGTTAACCGCGATTTCATTGCTTTCATAAATCCGCCGCGTCAGAAAATGACCTTGTCAGACTGCCGTACATTCCACCACGAACTGTCGGCGTCAAAAGAAGCTTTGAGAGCATTGAAAGAACTTTTGGAAAAGGAGGTACACAAATGAGTAACCGACACACAGACATAGGTGAAGATGAAATAAGGGTCATCTCATCAGGGAATAAAGAACAGCCGACCAAAGGGCACAAAAAATTCTACATTGCTTTAGCTGTTATTATCGTCCTCGCGCTTAGCTGCATTGCTGCCATTATTTTCTTTCAGCCCGAAGACGACGACATTGAAACCATGATTGTCGAAGAGCCAATCAGGCAGTCAGCGAGCATAGTTTCTGTCGTTGATTCACTGCCCACAGAGCCGGCATACGCAGAAAAAAAAGACACCGTCGTCAACGGCGTCGGACTCACTATAATAACACCGCGCAATGCCGTTCCCATCCTTGAAATCGGCGAACAGGTGCTCGACAATCCGACCGTTGTACTCGCCGCCCAGGCCGCCGACATCCGCAGCGACAACGGCACGATTGCCGGCGCCTGCGTCATCGGCGGAGAACTGATCAGCAAAGGCTGTGCCAAGGCAGGATTCTGCGCCATCATCAACGGCGAGACCACAATAGGCGTAGCCGACGCGACGCCGATGTTTGAACAGGCGCTCTCCGACGACGGCTATTTCTTCAGGCAGTATCCGCTCGTCATCGCCGGGCAGATTGTCGAAAACAAGCCACGCGGTAAAGCCATCCGCAAGGCTCTTGCCGAAATCGGAGGCGACATCGCTGTAGTCTACAGCCACCGGCGGCTCACTTTCCACGACTTCTCTCAGGCCCTCGTCGACGCCGGCGTTCGCAATGCCATCTACCTCGTCGGCAGCCGCTCGTCGGGCTTCTATGTCGATGCCGACGGCAACAGATTTTCATTCGGCAACGACAAAAGACAAAATATCGACAACATAAATTTCATAGTCTGGCATCAGCGTTAAAAACCGTTTCATACATCAGCAGACACACTTCATACATCGCCCGGCAATTTGCTTTGTCGGGCGATTGTTTTACACGAAATTTGTCTGAAAATTCACCACTGATTATGAAACATCTCTGTCTTGTCATTGCAATTCTCACCGCCGCGCTTATATCATGCAACAACGGCCGCTTTTGTCCGTCGCAGCAAATTCACGACGAAATGAATTCGGTTTATTACTGGAAAACAGTATTCGATCTTGACAGCGCCGACAAAGACTTTATCAGTCGTCACAATGTCAGGCGCATTTATCTGCGCATGTTTGATGTTACCGCCGACAACTATGGCGCGACCTTGAATGAAAAAGCCATTCCTAACGCGAGCGTCAGAATTGATTATTCCAATTATCACTACTTGACTGATTCATTGAAAGACACCGAATTCGTCCCAGTCGTTTACATCACCCTTGACGCACTCGAAACAATGATGAATCACGAAGGCATGCTTGCCTCAAACATCGTCAGCCGCGTCAAAAATATGTGTTCATATAATGGCATGACGAACGTATCAGAACTTCAGCTTGACTGCGACTGGACATACTCGACCGACGAGTCGTTCTTCAGTCTCTGCGACTCTGTCAGGTTATGCCTCGCCGAACACAATCTGCCGTGGCGGCTCAGTTCGACGATACGCCTACACCAGCTCTCAGACGAAGCACCGCCTGTCGACAATGGCGTCCTGATGGTCTATAACACTGGCAGTTTCAATAACCCTGACGCCCGGAACTCTATCATCGACATCGCCGACGTCGAACCCTTCATCGACTGGAACTTCTTCTTCCCCGCATGGGGGCTCAAAGGGCGCTGCCCCGACCTCTTCGACCACCCCGAACGGGGCGACGAAGCCCGCAAACTCTTCGACGACGCACAGGCGTTGCTGCACCGCATCGCCGACGAACGGCTCCTCACGCTGCAAGGCGTCGTGGGAATCTACCCCGCCGTCAGCCGCGGGGACGACATCCTCCTCACCGATGCGAAGGGACGCCGCCATACGCTGCCCATGCTTCGCAACCAGACGCGCGGCGCCGAAAACCTCTGCCTGTCCGACTTCATCGCCGACCGGCGCGACGGCGCGACCGACTACATCGGCGCCTTCGCCCTCACGGCCGGAATCGGCCTGCAAGAGCTTTGCGACAAGTTCCGCTCCGAGGGCGACGACTACTCGGCCATCATGGCCAAGCT
>USIN01000238.1 GCA_900554715.1 uncultured Bacteroidales bacterium | reverse complement strand
ATAATTTCACCCTCCAGGATATTATCATCAAAGACTTCTCGATCAAGGAGGGTAGCCGCATCGAGTTCCACGGCGACCCCTATGCCGCCGCTCTCGACATCAAAGCGGTCTATGCTACCAACGCCAACCTCAGTGACCTCGACGAGTCATTCCTTCAGGACAAGGACCTCAACCGCACAAACGTACCCGTCCACGCCTTGCTACTCGTCACCGGTGACATGCGCCAGCCCGACATCGACTTCGACCTCGAGTTCCCGACGCTGACCGCCGACACCTACCGCAAGGTCCGAAGCATCGTCAGCACCAAGGAGATGATGAACCGTCAGATTATCTACCTTCTGGCTCTCAACCGCTTCTATACGCCTGATTATATGGCCTCGACGACCAAAGGTAACGAACTCTTCGCAGTCGCCTCGTCGACCATCTCGAGCCAGCTGAGCAGCATCCTCGGCAAACTCAGCGACAACTGGAGTATCGCGCCTAACCTGCGGAGCGATCGCGGAGACTTCTCGGATATCGAAGTCGATGTGGCTCTGTCAAGTCGCCTGCTCAATAACCGCCTGCTGTTGAACGGTAACTTCGGCTATAGAGATAAGTCACTGAATACAAATCAGTTTATCGGTGATTTTGACGTTGAATATCTGCTTAACAAGCGTGGATCATGGCGTCTTAAAGCATATAACCGTTATAATGACCAGAATTTCTACGTGCGCACGGCACAGACAACTCAGGGCGTCGGCATCATGTTCAAACGCGATTTCGACGAGCTCTTCAATTTCCTTAAACCGCGCTCAAAGCAAAAAACAGACATTGATAAAGATAAAATACAGACTCAAACCGACAGCATCGCGCCCGTAGATGCCGGTCAACCCGATAACCGATAAAACCATGGAACAGATAATTACTGCCGTAGGTGCATTTCTGAGTGATTACGTACTGATTGCCGTATTGTTGCCGGCAGCCGTATATTTTACGTGGGTCACGCGCGGAGTACAGTTTACCATGGTCGGCCGCATGCTCAGGCTGCTTTTTAAATCAGGTGATAAACTCAAAGATAAAGGCGAGCACCACTCTGTCAGTTCTTTTCAGGCTTTTGCAGTCTCTATCGCCAGCCGTGTCGGCACAGGCAACCTCGCCGGTGTGGCGACTGCGATAGCCGTCGGCGGTCCCGGCGCCGTCTTCTGGATGTGGGTCATCGCCCTGCTCGGAGCCTCGTCGGCCTTTGTCGAGTCGACACTTGCCCAGCTCTTCAAAGTGCGCGGACGCAAATCGTTTATGGGAGGCCCTGCTTATTATATACAGAAGGGCATAGGCTCGCGCCTGTGGGCCGTGACATTTGCCGTACTGATAACTGTTACGTTCGGCCTCGCGTTCAATTCGGTGCAGGCCAACACCATTTCGCAGGCTTTTTCGAATACGTTTGACATCGATGCCTGTCTGACCGGAGCGGTGATAACGGCACTCACGCTTGCAATCATCTGGGGTGGCATAACAAGCATCGCGCGTTTCAGCGAGATTATTGTCCCGGTCATGGCAATCGCCTACATCATACTCGCGCTGGTTGTGATAGCGATGAATATAACCTCATTTCCCCACGTCATGTCCTTGATTGTCAAGAACGCCTTCGGCCTTGACCAGGCCTTTGGCGGAGGCATGGGCATGGCTGTCATCATGGGCATCAAGCGCGGGCTCTTCAGCAATGAGGCCGGCGAGGGTTCGGCGCCCAACGTCGCCGCCACGGCGTCAGTGTCGCATCCTGTCAAACAAGGCCTGATACAGGCTTTCGGCGTCTTTACCGATACACTGCTGATCTGTACCGCGACAGCTTTCATAATATTGTGTAGCGGTGTCTACTCGATGGACCATGACGGTATCATTTTGACGCAGAAATCTATCGATACGGCTCTCGGGGTCGAAGGACCCGGCTCGATTTTTGTCAGCGTGGCCATATTTTTCTTCGCTTTTACATCTATAGTTGCCAATTATTACTATGGCGAGACAAATATACGTTTTATCATCGACAGTCAGCCGCTTGTAAATATCTATCGTCTTGCCGTCGGAGCCATGGTATACATAGGTTCAGTCTCGAGCCTTGGCTTTGTGTGGGGCTTCGCCGACATCACCATGGCGCTTATGACCCTCTGCAACCTTGCAGCCATACTCTTCCTCGGCCGATATGCCGTCAGATGTCTTAATGACTATCGCAGCCAGCTGCGCCGCGGTCTTGATCCGGTCTATCATTCGTCGACGATACCCGAGATTGCATCCCAAACCGAGTGCTGGGACGAATGACAAAAAACAGGCTCCTTGATTGAAGAAGCCTGTCGGATATGAGAGAGGAGAATGATTATTTGTCTTTCTTGTCGTTGATGCCCGGATTGACAATGAAATGAGTCGTCTGAGTTCCTGACGGAATGTCGTCAACGCTTTCAACAACATATACTGTATAGACAACCAGAGCGTTTGCCGGTGATTTGTCGACTGCATAGACCGGGCATTCGATTTCAAGAAGGTGTTCGCCGAGGCGTGTTTCTTCAGTTGTCTGGATTTCGAAGCCATAGGGAGCCTGGAAGTTCACACCGATATGATAGTAATCCCAGAAGTAATCGGCCGAAGTGATGATAGCGCTTTTGTCCTTGTCATTGTTGATGACCTGGATGCTTTCGATTTTGAAAGCCTCGCCTCTGACCACATACAGAGCGTTGTTTACATTGACAGCACCGCTGACATCGATTGAAAAGTCGACATTGGGCAGATCATCGTCGTCATCGCAGGCAACGAATGCGAGCGGAAGCACTAAGAGAAGAAGATAGTAAAACTTTTTCATAATCATAACAACATTAATTTAATTTATACTCTTATAACACAGGAGACATTGAATTGTTCGAGTTGACCGTTATGAATATGAAATTGAAACATCGCGCATGTAATAATCCTTCTTAAAGTCGGAAAATCTATGCCATTTCGCCACTCCCGCAAATCAGGGTCCGGCACCTGCTTTGTTGGTTTGACGGAAATTAGTAATTTTGTAGTCCGAATCAAGAGAAATCTTTTATCACGGCGATGCATAGACTATCATTCAGGTTCATACTGCTTTTGGCGTTCTATTCAGCGGTTGTATTTCAGACCGATGCCATGTCGTTTGCTCTTGATTCGATAGCGGAGTGGGGCAGATTCCCCCGCTTTTGTATAGGCGTCTATCGCTGGGGCGACAAATTTTTCAACAGTTATGATTCGTCTTATGTAGAGGGCACGGGCTATAAATTTAATGTCAAACTGACAACCGACAGCTG
>USIN01000237.1 GCA_900554715.1 uncultured Bacteroidales bacterium | reverse complement strand
AAAAGGAAAATAAGACATGAAAGACAACGAGTCGTCAAACCACGGCAAGACCATCAAAGAGATGGCAACCGAACTCCGCCCGCGCGAAAAAGCTCTTGCAAACGGCATCAAGAGCCTGACAAACGCCGAGCTGATGGCTCTGATATTCGCGACCGGCATAAAAGGCCGCTCGGTCATAGAACTGAGTCAGGACATACTTGACGAATTCGGCGGCCATCTGTCTAAAGTGACGAGCCTCGGAGTCAACGAACTGACCGAACGCTTCTCGGGCATCGGTCCGGCAAAAGCGCTCAATCTCCTCGCCGCGCTCGAACTCGGCTCGCGGTCGGCCGCCGACGCGCGCCTTGTCACCGATGCGGTCATCAATTCATCCGAGATAGCATACGATATAATGCGCCAGCATCTCGAACGGTTGCCCTACGAAGAATTCTGGGTGCTTTATCTGTCGCAGGCAGGCAAACAGGTGAGACGCGAAAAAATCGGCCAAGGCGGCCTGACAGCAACTGCCGTAGATGTCAGAATCATAATGAAATATGCGCTCGAAGCCTCGGCGTCGGCCATGATTCTGTTTCACAACCATCCGTCGGGCACACTCAGACCGAGCCCTCAGGACATAGCGCTGACACGCAAAATCAAGGACGCCGCGGCATTGTTTGAAATCAGAATCAATGACCATATCATAATCACTGACTCTGATTATTATTCAATGCACGACGAAGGTCAGCTACCGTAAGTCAGAGTTGCCCTCATAATAATTTACAAAAGCGCGGTTGACAAGACGGACACCGCCCGGAGTTGGATAATCACCCGAGAAATACCAGTCGCCGGGATGATTCGGTATGGCGCGATGCAGTCCGTCGAGATTCTGATAAATGATTTTCACATCAGCTTTCATCGTCTCGGGTGTAAGCATCTCTGCAATCTTCCGCGAAATATCGGCGTCGGTAAACGGCGCATATATCGCCTTGACACAATTGACCTGACGCTCGGCAGGAAGTTGCAACTGTCTGAGACAAGCCCGGTATGTGTCTTCAAGCACATCAGACATGCCGCGGTCTTTCAGTAACTCGACGGCAGCTCTGAAGGCCGCGAACTCGCTCATGCGCGACATGTCGATGCCGTAATAATCGGGATACCTGACCTGCGGTGACGAAGAGACCACGACGATACGGCGCGGATGAAGACGGTCGAGCATCTGCAGGATAGACTGTTTCAGCGTAGTGCCGCGCACGATGCTGTCGTCGATGACGACAAGCGTGTCGACATCGTTGACGATACAGCCGTAAGTCACATCATAGACATGCGCCGCGAGTTCGTTGCGCGACGCGCCTTCGGCAATAAATGTTCTAAGCTTTATGTCTTTAAGAGCAATTTTCTCGATTCTCAGCTTACGGCCCATGATTTCTGCCACACGGGCGGCATTAAGCCCGCCGCACTTCTGCGCCGTAATGATTTCCTCTGCCTTGAGGCTGTCAAGATACGATTCGAGCCCTTCGGTGAGTCCCATGAACGCGACTTCAGCCGTATTGGGTATGAAGGCGAAGACAGTATTGTCAAGATCATGGTCGATGGCCTCGAGAATCTCAGGGACGAGGTAGCGTCCGAGAGCCTTGCGCTCCTTATAAATATCGGCGTCGCTGCCTCTCGAAAAGTAGATGCGCTCGAACGAGCATTTCTCGTTTTTAAGCTGCTCGAGTACCTGGGGCGTCGAGATATCGCCTTTTTTCGTGACAATAAGAGCCGAGCCAGGCTGCAACTCACTGACATCGGCACGGGCGACATTGAAGACAGTCTGTATCACAGGACGCTCCGAGGCAAGAACGACAAAATCATCGTCATACCAGTAGAACGCCGGCCTGATGCCGTGAGGATCGCGCAGGGCAAACATGTCGCCCGACCCTGTCGCGCCGCAAATCACATATCCGCCGTCCCACGATGTCGAAGCCGACCGCATGACGTTGACCATATCGAGATTATCTTCGATGAGATGACTTAACTCAGGGTCGACGGCTCCGTCTCTGAACTGACGGTAAAGCCGGTGATTCTCCTTGTCAAGGGCATAACCGAGCTGTTCGAGAAGCATGACCGTGTCGCTGTAGATTCGCGGATGCTGGCCTGTCGAGACGACTTTCTCGAATATCTCGTCGACATTCGTCATATTGAAGTTGCCGCACAGCAGCAGATTGCGCGAGCGCCAGTTGTTGCGGCGCAAGAACGGATGCACATAGCTGATGCCGCTTTTGCCGGTAGTGCTGTATCTGAGGTGGCCCATATAGATCTCGCCGATGAATGGCACAAGACGCTCTACCTCCTCGGGGGTCGCATCGGGCAGCGAAGCTGCAAGCTGGCTGTTTACCTCGCCGAAAATTGCCTGTATGGCGTCAGCGCCGAGAGCCCTTTCGCGGAATACATACTCATGACCAGGCTCGGCACCCATCTTGACGACACCTATGCCGGCGGCTTCCTGCCCGCGGTTATGCTGTTTTTCCATCAGGAGGTACAGTTTGCCGAGGGCATAGCTGTAACTGCCGTATTTTTCTTTATAATACCGTATCGGGTGACGCAGTCTTATCATCGCTACGCCACATTCGTGTTTCAGCTGTTCCATGTTATTTTACCGCTGTTGTTTTTATCTGATAAACAGCAGTTCGCGATATTTCGGCAGAGGCCACATCTCGTTGTCGACCATCAGCTCGAGTTTGTCGATGTGATATCTTATCGTTTCCATGCAGGGCACGACGGTGTCGTGATAAGCAATAGCCTTGTCACGCTCGTTTGTTATCGCGTTGGCTTTCTTGCGGGCATCGACCATGGCATCGGTCTGGGCTTTTATCACACACATATGCTTTGAAATCTTCTCGATGGTCTCGAGGTCGTGGCTGACTATTTCGCGGCCTTTCTCGTCGTCGAACAGAGTCTTGAGTTTGACGACGTTGTCGACAAGCATCGACTGATAACGCGTGGCAACGGGAATGACGTGGTTTATGGCAAGATCACCGAGAACACGGGCCTCGATCTGTACCTTTTTCGTATACATCTCCCACTTAACCTCGTTTCGTGCCTCAAGCTCGACTCGCGTGAAAACGTTTGTACGGGCAAACATATCGACCGACGAGTCTCTGAGATATGCGTCGAAAATCTTCGGTGCGGATGTCTCGCAGTCAAGACCGCGGCGGGCTGCTTCGGCCTTCCATTCGTCACTGTAACCGTTGCCGTCGAAGTGGATGTTCTTGGATTCGATGATAAGCTTTCTGATTTCGGCAAGGAGCGCGTCTTCAAGATTCTCGCCTTTGTCAAGCCG
>USIN01000236.1 GCA_900554715.1 uncultured Bacteroidales bacterium | reverse complement strand
ATTTAACACTGTTTCTTCATCCCATGGAGCAACAGTACGAAGATCAATCACTTCTACAGAAATGTTATCTTTTGCCAAGCGGTCGGCGACCTCATAGGGACCGTACTCGCCGTCAAGAATAGCCTGCGCGACTGTCTCGCAGTCTGAATAATGATCTTCGCCGACATAGACCTCGGCATTGAGATAGAGACGCACCAGAAGGGCGGCGGCGCCGGCCTGTGTCCACTGGCCCTGGATGTTGGCACCCGAGCCGAGCGACGCTTTCTTCGACAGGAGGCCGAGACATTCCTTAAGCTCGTCCTCGATGAAGGTGAATATAACTTTTGGGTCTACCTGTGTCTGGGTGTTTAGCGAGACGTCGTTATAGCTCACCGCCAGAGGTATATGGCGGAAGGCGTCGAGCAGACGGATATAGAACCATGCGCGGAGCACACGGCACTGTGACGCGATATTGTCGAACTCGGGCTGGGTGAAGCCGAAACGCGAGGGGTCGAGCTTGGCAAGATCCTCGATGACATAGTTGCACTGCATTATGCCCTGGAAACAGCCGTTCCACTCAGTCTGTGCGTCGCCGCCGTCCTCGACATTCCACTCATGATAGTGGAGGCGGCGCCATTTGCCGCCGTCATCCCACCAGCCGTCGCGGGTCGGCGTTATAAGCTGGTCGGCCGAAAGCTCGTTGAGCACATGGCGGCTGCAGATGCTCCAGAAAGCATGCTCGAACGGACGGAATGCCGCGCGGATCACATCGTTTTTGGTGTTATAGTAGTTTTTCGTGCCGACCTGGTCGTAGAGAGTCTCGTCGAGATCGGTGCAGCCGGTGAGCGCGACAACGCCAAGGGCCACAGACGCTATATATTTAAGCAATTTCATTATAGTCGGTTTTTGACGGTTATTAGAAATCAAGTTGGAGACCCACGATAAACTGGCGCGTCGACGGATAGTAGGTGCGCGAGCCCTGGGCGCCCGGTGTCAGACCGTTGACCTGGTAGGTCGACGGATCGACGCCGCTGAACTTGGTGATGGTGAAGACGTTCTTGACTGTGCCATAGAGTCTGACCTTGTCAAGGAAACGGCATCTGGGCGTCGGCAGTGTATAGCCGAGTGTCACCATGTCGAGTTTGAAGTAATCGCCGCTCTCGAGGAAGTAGTCGCTCACGACGGGATTGGCGTCGGGATTGATATCGAAATTCTTGCCGTAGGCTTTCTTGAGCACATTGCCCGTGAAGTTGCGGGTGCCGTAATAGAAATCGTGGATATTGAAGATGTCGAAACCGAAGGCTCCGCGGAAGAAGAGAGCCAGATCGAAGTTCTTGTAGCGGAAGTTGTGGCCCGTCGACATCGTGAACTTGGGCATACCGTTGCCGACGATACGGCGGTCGGCGTCGGTGGCCTGCGAGGCGCGGATGATGTCGCCGTCCTTGTCATAGACCAGCCAGTCGCCGCCGGTGGTGATGCCGGCATATTTCCACATATAGAAATTACCGAGCGACTCGCCCTTCTGGATGCGCTGGAGGGTGTAGAAGGGATACGGGTCGCTTGTGTCGCAGACATTATAGAAGTCCTGGCCGACATACTTCGAGTTGCTGAAGTCGACAAACTTGTTGCTCATGACCGTGCCGACGACATTGAGGCTGTAAGAGAAGTCTTTGGTGTTGACGGCGTTGAAGTTAAGGTCAAACTCAAAGCCGGTGTTCTTCATCGTGCCCACGTTGACGTAGGTCTCGTCGAAGAGATAGGGCGGAACCGACACCTTGTAGTTGCCCAGAAGGTCCTGCTGACGGCGGCTGAAGTAGTTGATCGAGCCGTAGAAACGGTTGTTGAAGAGCGAGAAGTCGAGACCGACGTTCCAGTTTTTGCCTTTCTCCCACTTCAGGTCGGGATTGACGTTTTTCGACGGGCCCCATACCTGGAAGTATTTGCCGTTGTAGAAGTAGTAGCCGAAGCCTGTCATCGTATTGAGCGAGATATAGCTGCCGAAGTCCTGATTGCCAGTGACACCGTAGTCGGCGCGGATTTTCAGGTCGTTGATCCATTCGATGCCTTTCATGAATTCTTCCTGAGAGATGCGCCAGCCGGCAGACACGGCGGGGAAGTCGCCCCACTTGTGATTCTGGCCGAATTTCGACGAACCTTCGTGGCGTAAAGACGCCGTGAAGAGATATTTGCCCTGATAGTCATAGCTTACGCGGCCGAAGAACGAGATGAGTTTGGCGTCGTTCTTATAGCTGCCCATCAGCACCTCGCCTTCTTCCTTGGCGAGCTCGCCCGAACCGAGATTATCGGCGCCGAGACCGTCGTTGGGGAAGTCTTTGTTCTCGGCGTTGAAGCCCGAATACTGTGAATACTGATATGAATAGCCTACCATAGCCTTGATGTTGTGGCGGTCGGCGATGCGGGTGCTGTAATTGGTGAGCCATTCCATGACATACTGGCGCTCTTTGCTGTATGAACGGCTGGCCTCGCCGTCATAACCGTTGTTTATGGCGATAGTGCTTGTCGAGGGACGGAACCATGAGTTGTTGTTGCTGTACTGGTGGTCGGCAAACATTATCTGTGTCGTCAGAGTGTGGTTGCTGACACCGTCTTTTGCCAGAAGGGGCAGCAGATTGAGTTTGAGTGTGCCGTCCCAGTCAAGGAGCTTGGTGTCGGCATGGTCTTTCTCAAGTTTCTGAAGCTCGACGGGGTTACTGCCGACGACCTGACCCTGGAAGTTGTAATATCTGTTGGGATCGTCAGGATCCATGATCGGTGTCGTCGGGTTGGCCTCGATGGCATTGCGGAAGACACCCCAGTCGGCATTGTCGCGATAGATGATACGCGGGGCGACGTTGAGGTTGATTGTAAAGAGGCCGCCTTTGGTCGTGTGCATCACGGACGCGCGTGCGCCGTATTCCTCGCGGTCAGAGCGCAGGTCGATGCCGTTTGCGTCACGGTAGTCGGCGCTGACACGGTAGTTGCTGCGCTCGTTGCCGCCACTGATTGTCAGTGTGTGCTGCATCGTGAAGCCCGTGCGTGTCACGGCATCGAGCCAGTCGGCATTGCCGCCCAGGTCGACACCGCGGTCACCCCAGCCCAAACGCACCTCGCGGTAGTCGCGGGCGCTCATCATGTCGAGCTCGCGTTTGACCTTGTCCCAGGCGAATGTGCCCGAATACGACGTGTGGGTCGCGCCGTCCTTGCTGCCTTTCTTGGTAGTGACGAGGATGACGCCGTTCGAGCCGCGTGTACCGTAGATTGCCGAGGCCGCACCGTCCTTCAGAATATCGAACGACGCGATATCGTTAGGGTTGATGTTGGTGAGGTTGCCG
>USIN01000235.1 GCA_900554715.1 uncultured Bacteroidales bacterium | reverse complement strand
ATGGTCTTGTCTGAAAGATTGATGACATCGGTGAGTGTGACGGCATCGACATCGAAGACAATCATATCACCGGGAAGGGCCTCGGCCACACAAGCACGTAGCGAACCGGCGCCGTAGTCAGCCGATGATGTGACGTGGAGCGTGCGTTCGGCCGGACGCGGATTGTCGATGCCATAGACAGGCTCGACGCTGACACCGTCGATGCGGGCGCCTTCTGGCAGTGCGAAGGTCAGACGGTCGCCCGTGGCCTCATCTTCGTAATCGAGCGCTGCGCTCAGACGCTTCCATCCCGACGACGCCTTCACTGAGAGTGATGCAACTGTGCCGAGACGTTCGCTACTGACGGCAACTGTGCCGTCGGAAGGCGTATTTACATAAAAACTGAGGCTGTTGCGCCGAGAACCTCCGAGGTCGACATTATCAGATGTCAGCGACGAAGCAGCGCCGGCGCAAGGCGCATAATCAAATGTATAGACACCGGCGCTTTTGGCAACCGCGCCTGACACCGACCAGTGACGCGGTTGAGCCACCGCGCCGTCCCAAAGGGTGAAAGAACCGTCGGTGACAGCGTTTACCTGACCTGCACCTTCGAGTGTGCGCAGTTCGGTGCCACCAATCATCATTGCCGCATGTCGCTGCGACACGACACATTTAAGATCGCTGTCGGTCTGGGGCATCATATAGACGGCCAGCGACGTGAGCTCGCCGGCATCGGTGACACCGCTGAGGTCAAAGTCGAGAACGGCCTTGGTCCATACGCCGGGAACAAAACGGCTGTCCTTACCCGAGTCAAGTGTCAGGGAGGCGACAGTGCGCCCCGTCGAGCCGACACGTGCAGCCAGAGTAAGGCAGGCGTCGGGTGTCAGGAATTTAACCATAGCCGTGAAGCGGTATTTCTTTGCGGCAACCATCGTTATACCCTGCGAGAACGACGTCGCATAAGGATTGTCGCTCTCCGACAGATATTTTATGCGGGCATACATCACCGAGTCGTCGCTTTCGGGAGTCATTTTACGGCATATCTCGCCGGCAGCCGGACGAGCGACCGAGTGAGTCCACCGCCCTGCACGACCGGCGTTTTCGCTGCCGTAAAGCGGTTCAGACTCAAGATAAGGGTCTGAGATAAGGTTTTCGGCCGATACCGTGGCAGCGGCAGCCGCCATCAGCATCACAGCCATCATTCTGTTGTGTCTCATGGATTTATCTGGTTTTTAATTTGTTTCATTGAGATTTTATTGTTGTTTTATTCCTAAATTTATATCAAACGGACGCGGCCGCACGACAGTTTCGGTGAACACCCGTCCACGGCCGTCAGTGACCCTGACTGTGAGGGGCGTGTCGGGAGCCACTGTCACAGCCTCGAAGATATGCGAGGTAGGCGTCGTAGAAAAAACACCCGGGACTTTGTTCGAAAGAGCAAACATCGGGATGTCGTAGACAAGTGTGTGAAGCGGATCTTCGGCGACTATGCGATGGACTTCGAGCGGACTATCACCCTCGAATATTTCGACGCGCCAGTCAGCATCATAGTCGAAGACATTGACGTAGACCGTATTGTCTGCAATCAGGGCATAATCCGTGCGGTCACGGCACACCTCAAGCATTGCGCGCGGAGCATCTTCGTCGCGATAATAGTCGCGCACGGTGTTCATGTCGTAGACACGGAAACGGTTGTTTTCAGCACGGTCGGCACCAATATACTCCGACGTGACGGTTTTGCCGTCGACATCATAGAGCGCGAAGCCGCCGGGCGAGCCGTCGACACAGATATGCCGGTCGGAGAGATGTCCCGTCCACCACCATGTAGCACATATCGCGGCAACGTTGTTTTCATGGATATTGGGATAATCGGCGGGATGCGCGTGATAGTTATAGTGGGTGTGGCCCGACAGCAGTGTCACTTTGTCGAAGTCCCTGACTATTTCGGCAAGTGCTTCCGACGAGCCGTCGGCAAGATTGGCACGCGTCGCGAATCTGTCGCCATTCAGATCAAGGGGCCACGCCGGCACATGAAACATAATCACCAGAGGAGCCGACTTGTCAGCGACAAGGGCGAGGTCGCGGCGCAGCCAGTCGAGCTGGTCGCCGGTATAGCGCCGCTCATAGTTGCGGTTGCCGGCGACACCGCGCTTGTATCGGCGTCCTTCGGTACGGTCGTTGCGGTAGACGACGTCGTCGAGCACGACGTAATGCACCTTGCCGAGATTGAACGAATAGAACGATGGCGCTACCGCCTGCCTGAATGGTTCAGACGACTGCAGGTCGGTATCTTCACCGGCCGGCACCGACGGGTCGTTGTCATGATTGCCGATGACAGGAAAAAGCATCAGCGGATAGCCTGCACCGGTCATCGTCTCGACAAACTCGGGCAATCCATAATCGTTGGTGGTCCAGAACTGGTCCCACGTCAGGTCGCCGAGTATTGTCGAATATATTTTTTTATCAGAGTTCGCAGCCGCGAGCTCTCTGACCGGCCTGACAAATAGACTGTCGAACTGCTCAAGGTCGCCCAGCCGGCGCGCCAGATGGCTGTCGGCGCCGACGACCATGAGATGACGGTCATTGTCGACACGCCGCAAAACGAAGTCATGCGTCGCGTCACGGTCACCGTCGACGTGAGCGAATATCTTTGTCTGAAAGCCGTTGTCTTCGGTCTCAGGCTCATAGCCTCCCGGGAGGGTATAAAAAATGGTGCCATAGGGCATGTCGCCGGTGATTGAATACCAGCCGAGCGAGTCGGTCAAGACTATGCCGATACCGTCAGAGACAGGTACTCCGGCTACTCCGGTTCCATCACAGGTGATGCGTCCCGTCACCGTCGACGCCGACGCAGCGACTGAGGCAGTCAGAGCCGTCAATATCGTTGTCAGTGTCTTTTTCATCTGCTTTTACGCTGACGTGATATTTTGTTGACATGCTTTACAAGCACCTCAAAACCGGGTATACACATATCGCCGTGATTGAAACCGTCTTCTTCATAAATATACACGTCTTTATGTCCGACGAGTTTCATCATGCGCCACAGATAGGCATTTTCTTCATAGCGACCGAAAATCTCCTGCTCGCGGTCGCCGGTAATAATGATATACGGCGGACAGTCGGGCCTCACATAGAAGAGCGGCGCCAGCGAATCGACAGTCGGCTGGAGTTCGCCTATTCCCTGCGACTTGCGGTGAGAGAAATGAGTGATGGCCTGCCCGCTGAAAGGTATCAGGGCCGCTATCGAGTCGGCCTCGATGCCATGGCGGCGCAATGGCCGGCGGTCAAGACCTATCATCGACGTCAGATAGCCGCCAGCCGAGTGACCGGCGACAAATATATTGGAG
>USIN01000234.1 GCA_900554715.1 uncultured Bacteroidales bacterium | reverse complement strand
CAGCGACGCCATCGCCTCAATGGTCGACCGCCGATTGCTCATCCCCTCCTTCCCGCCCGGCCGACCGACATCCGAGTCACTCAACGTCGCCACGGCCACGGCCATCACCCTCTCGGAGTTCCGCAGCCGCCAGATTAAGTCACGAAACTAAACAGCCGCAACCCTATGGCAAAGACAAAATATAAATCACTGTGGTTCTGCTCGTCATGCGGCGCCGACTCGCCCAAATGGGCCGGCCGATGCCCCTCATGCGGCGAGTGGAACACCATGGTCGAGGAGAAAGTAGCCGCCGGCCCGTCGAAGACCGTCTCGCCCTCGAGAGCCGGACGCAGCGTCGCACAGACCATCAACAGCATCGTCGCCTCAGACGACCCGCGCATCCATCTTCCCAGCGAAGAGCTCAACCGCGTTCTCGGCGGCGGCCTTGTCCCGGGCTCAATCATCCTCATCGGCGGCGAGCCCGGCATCGGCAAATCGACCCTCGTCCTCCAGAACCTCCTCTCTATCAAATCAAAGACCATCCTCTACGTCTCCGGCGAAGAAAGCGCCACCCAGCTCAAACTGCGCGCCGACCGCATCGGCCGCGGCAGCGACAACTGTTTTATCGTCTGCGAGACATCGCTCGAAACCATCTTCACCCACATCGACGAACTCAATCCCGGCATCATCGTCATCGACTCGATACAGACCATCGCCTCCGACGACCTCGAGTCGGCCGCCGGCAGCGTCAGCCAGGTCAGAGAGTGCGCCGCCCGGCTCCTCAAATACGCCAAAGAGTCGAATGTGCCCGTCATACTCATCGGCCACATCAACAAAGAAGGCACCCTCGCCGGCCCGAAAGTCCTCGAGCACATCGTCGACGCCGTCCTGCAGTTCGAAGGCGACAGCCAGTATATGTACCGCCTTCTGCGCGCCATCAAAAACCGCTTCGGCAGCACCTCCGAGTTAGGCATCTACGAAATGTGCCGCCGCGGCCTCCGTGAAGTCGCCAACCCCTCCGAGCTGCTGCTCTCACACCCCGACGAACAGCTCTCGGGCGGTGTCACCGTCGACGGCGCGCGTCCCTTCCTCATCGAAGTCCAGGCTCTTGTCAGCACAGCCGCCTACGGCACACCGCAGCGCTCTGTCACAGGCTTCGACGCCAAGCGCATGAACATGCTCCTCGCCGTTCTCGAGAAACGTGTCGGCTTCAAACTTGCCCAGAAAGACGTCTTCCTCAACATCGCCGGCGGCCTCAAGGTCAGCGACCCCGCTCTCGACCTCGGCGTCATCGCCGCCATCCTGTCGAGCAACGTCGACATGGCCATACCCAAAGGCTTCTGCATGACAGGCGAAGTAGGTCTTTCGGGCGAGATACGGCCCGTCACCCGCCTCGAACAGCGCATCGTCGAAGCCGAAAAACTCGGCATGACCGACATCCTCGTCCCCCGCAACAACCTCAAAGGCGTCGACACAGCCCGCTTCAGAATCAACATCCACGAAGTCTCAAAAGTCGAAGAAGCTTTCCGCGCCATGTTCGGCTGACAAACAAATCAAAGAAAAACTAAAAAATTATTTAGCGGTGTAAACTTTTTAGTTAACTTTGCGGTTGGAATTCTATAATCATGGCACATAGAACAGTAAAATTTTACAAACAATACTTCCTTGAGTTTTACAAAGTTCAGACGCCTCAAGTTCGAAAAAAGATTTCGCAGGTGTTGGTTTGGATATCGGTCATAGACAGACTCCGGTGTCTATATTCAAAGCAATCAGCGACGTAAAAGGGCTTTATGAAATCCGAATCGAATTTGCCGGCAACATATTCAGGGTTTTCTGTTGCTTTGACGAGGGTGAGCTTGTAATTCTGTTCAACGGATTTCAGAAAAAGACTCAAAAAACACCTTCAAAAGAAATTGAAAAGGCAACAAAACTAATGAATGAATATTTTAAAGAGAAAAATCATGGATAGAAATAAGGAGGACCTCATAATGAATTGTCAGACACTTGATGAATTGCTTGATGTTGAGTACGGAAAGCCGGGGACACCTGAGCGTGATGAATTCGACAAAGAGACTCAAACGTTCTGCCTTGCCGAAACTCTGAAAGAGGAACGGCTTCGCGCCGGGCTCACTCAAGCGCAACTTGCAGAGCGTATCGGAACGAAGAAAACATATATTTCACGCATCGAAAACGGCAAGGCCGACGTACAGCTCAGCACGCTTTTCAGAATTTTCGAAGGTCTTGGCAAACGTGTCGCACTGACCATATTATAGCAATTTTTAATAACTGAATCCCCTTTCTATGAAAAAGTTTATATTCCTGACCGTATGTTTTTTGGCCGGCGTCGCTATGGCACATGCTCAAGAGTGTGAAACTCCCAAAATGAAAATTTATTGTGATGTAAAATGCGAAAGATATAATCTTTTGAAAGACGACGTCAACGCTACTGTCGACTTCGGCATCGCCGACAAAGCAATAGATGCAAGAGGCTGGATCTACAACCCCGAGACCAACAAAAAGATGTCATTTGCATCGCCTATGAATGTTTTCGCCTATATGGCTAAGAAAGGTTGGGAATACAAAGACGCCATAATCATCAATTCCAACAGCGACAACGTTTATGTGTGGCATTTTATTCTCACAAAAGAAATGCCCGTCGACTGCACTGCAGCCGATATAATCGGGGACATCGACTACCGCAAGAAATAATCCTCGCGGCTGTACGGCTCGAATTTGATCCATTCACAGCAGTTGTCGGGGCCGACTGGGCGGTCAACGTGATAGGTCTCGCCGCAGCCGTTGATGAGTATTTTATCCGGCTCGAATGATATAAGCGACCAGTAGATGCCGCCCCCCGGAGTGAAAGTACACTTGTCAGGCTGAAACTGAGAGTTGTCGATTTCGAGGTCGTCACGGGCCGCGGCAAGATTGTCAGGCTCGATTGCCATTGTATATTCGCCCGTGTTGCTGTTCTTCATCATCCTGATATTCTGAAAGAAAAGCGTTCCGTTGTTGTTATTGCGCGTCGCCGCCGCCCTGATATATGTCATCGTCGGATTGACCATATAGACTGCCATGTGGCGGTTGGTGTTGACCTCGCAGTAGACAACGCCGGTGTCTGTGCCGAATGCGACGCCGAGACGCCACTGCTGGAGACAGTCGCCCACATCATACTTCGACCGGCATTCTTTCATCTCGTAGGGAGTTGTCGTTTCAATATCCTCGACCTTGACAAGAGTCTGTCCGTCAATGACAAGTCGGTTTTTTGAACGCACGATGTCAAGCGGCCTGACGTCCTCGGGGAAAGACACCAGCCCGCCGGGAACGAAAACCGTCTTGTGAAGTATTTCTG
>USIN01000233.1 GCA_900554715.1 uncultured Bacteroidales bacterium | reverse complement strand
CCCCATTTGCCGGTACGCTCGGCGAGCGGGAAATCTTTGTCGCAGACAATATGGCCGAAGCCCGAGCTGACGACATAGGCGAGCATGTTGGTGAAGTTGATGTCGCCGCCGTAGTAGTAGGCCGTGTTATAGCCGGCGTCGCGCAGACGACGCGGCATCGAGGGCAGCTTCTCGGCCTTGCGGACATATTTCATCACGCTTGTGTTGGGCTGGCCGGGGAAACCGCTGAGGATTGCCGGCAGAGCGCGGTCGGTGCGGAAGCTCGAGGCATAGAAGCCGGTGAAGAGCATGCCGTCGTCGGCAATCGAGTCGAGGCGCATGGCTACCGGCTCGCCTCCGAGCGAAGGCATCAGGTGGGACGAAAAGCTCTCGGCGATGATAATCCAGATGTCGGGGCGGTCGGTCGTCAGTGTGACGGTGTCGGGCCGGGCGGCAGCTGTGTATGTCATAGAGCTGAAGACGCTGTCGGCCTCGGCGTCGTCGGTATATCGGTATTGCGATGCGAAATCGCTCTGATGAGTCGCCGAATAAAGCAGGCTGAAGGCCGGATTGACGGCGGCATGGTTAAGGCGCTGGTTATCGCTGAAATAGGCGCGGCTTAGATTCATCGTCGAGACGGTGACACCGCCGCGGATGGGGATGAACAGAAGCCCTGTCAGCACAGCCATCACGGCGATGGCGCTGTTGCGGCTGCGTCCGCGGGGCAGAGGCTCGACGTCGACGCGCATCGATGTATAAGCGAACAGGAAATAGAACGCGGCTGTCAGGGCAATCAGGGCGACGATACCACCGAGAGCCTCGCCCGCTGTGGCGCTTGCCATGGCCGACGCCGGCGACGACATGAAGTAGAATATCGGCGTCACGTCGAGTTTGAAGCCCCAGTAGCCGTAGAGCACCGTGTCGGCGATGAAGACGGCAGCGAGGATAAATGCTATGATGCCGAAGTAGATGCGGGATATTATGGCGTTTACCTTCGATTTCACCACTAACATGGAGATTATGACGAGGCACGGGATGACCGTGAGGTATGCCGCGATAGAGCGGTCGATGGCCATTCCGTTGGCGATGACGTCGATATAGTCAGAAAAGGACGCGTCGCCGTAGAGCCCGCTGTAGACGGCCATAAACACAGGCTTTTCGATGATGAAAATCACCAAAAACACAAAGTATGTGACAACGGCTCTGAGAAGCGCTTTTTTCATGTATCCGACTTGATTGGTCTATATCGCCGCAAAATTAGTCAAAATTCATGAAAGTGGCTGTATAATAATAGATAAAAAACGTCAACGGCAGCAATCACTTCACACGGAAAAGCTTGTCTTCATCGAATCCGGCGGTCACTATACGGCCATCGAAAAAATGTCTTACCGATGCACAGCCGTACTCAAGAATCTCTTTCAACGCCAATATCATCTGGTGCAGCAAAGTTTCCCATACCATTGACTCGAAACCTCTGCCGGCAAGCATCAGATATTTTTCGCGCGGCTCATATTCGGGTTTACAAGTCCAATCATCATCTTCTCCGTCATATTCTTTAAAGCCGCACATATAGACTCCATAACCGTTATCTGATTCAAACATACCGATATTGACCGCCACGATATCTTGCGGCATACTTTCTGCTGCAGCGATTTTCTTCAGCCACTCCTCAATCACATCCTTTACTGTCATAGTTTTAATAAATAATGGTTCATTCATTTGCCTGTCTTTTGACTTTGGCGGAGAGGAGGCGGTGGCCGATGCGGCAGTAGAGGCATTTGCGCTGTTCGCAGTAGCTGCGGCAGAGTTCGATGAGAGCCTGTGACGTGAAAGCGTCGTTGCAGGGGATGCCGGCGTCGGTAAACTGACGGACTATCGTGTTGCGTTCGGGCGGCAGACCCTGAAGGAGTTCGAGCGCGGTCTGACAGCGGCCGGTGTCGTTATAGGCCAGGCCGTAGGCGTAGAGCATCGGCGCGACGACGTTGATGATGAGTATCGAGACCGAGGCGTCGCTGAGCGCCTTGACCGTCGGCGAGGCTTCGGCCATGAATGTGTAGCGCCGCGACCAGAAACCCGTCAGGCTGATGTCGAAGAGGCTGCGGGCGTCGGCCTCGTTTTTAACCTCGAAGATGCGGCTGCCGATGACGAAGCCGGCGTTTATCATGTGGGCGAGCGTCGAGATGCGGCGGTGGGGGAAGTTGGCGGGACGTCCGCTCATGCGCCAGTTGAGTGCCAGAGGACGTGCGAGCCCGAATTTCGATGCCATGAACGAATATTCCTGTATCATGCGTTCGACATAGCCCGCGCGCTCGGGCGCATTGTCGAGAAATCCGGCCTGACCGAAGAGTGTGCCCTCGATAGTCTCGAGCGAGTCGCGGTGTTTGAGCAGCATCTTCAGCGGCGTCGACAGCGCCAGGCGCTCGAACGCATCGCTGTTGGTGCCGAAACCGAGGGCACGGGCGAGAGTGATGTAGACGGCGTCGATCCAGTTGCCGTCGTGGCCGGCGACGAGGCGGCTGATGCGCTCGACCTTGGCATTGATGCGCTCATAGGCAAGATTATCGATCCAGTCATGAATATAAATCGACGGCAGGGCGGGAATCTCTTTGCGGCAGGGCGGGAAATCGCGGCAGCCTTCGACCATCTCGCGGTAGCGGCGGCTGAAGTCGGGGGTGCAGTCCATAATCATCTGCGGGATGAGCTGCCCGTCGGGACGGTGTATCTCGGCGTCGCTGTTGGCGACGACATGAAGCACGACCGAGTCATAGGCGCTGTCTTTGTCGTGGCCGTGGCGGAACCAGTCTGATGCCCTGACATGGATTTCGACATTGCCGCTCCACAGCTGGCGGTCGATCATCACCTTGGCGTTGAAGAAGTCGGGTCCGGCGCCGGTGTTGAGCAGCCCCTGGTCGATGACACGCACCTGACGGCCGTCGACGGTCTTCATCTCTTCGGCGGGCCAGAGCTTGTGCTGCCAGACATATTGCATCAGCCTTTCCATGGCTATCTGATTCTCAGTTGCCAGAAAGCGACCGCCGCGGCTGCGGCGACGTTGAGCGAGTCGACACCGTGAGACATCGGTATCCTGACGGTGTAGTCGGCGCCGGCGATGACACTGCGGGCAAGGCCGTCACCCTCGGTGCCCATGATGACGGCGAGGCGCTCTTCGGCGGCGAGGGCGGGGTCGTCGAGACTGACCGAGTCGTCGGTCAGGGCCATGGCTGCCGTAGTGATGCCGAGACGGTGCAGGTCGGCGACAGGGTCGTCAATCCATGTCCATGGAACGAGAAAGACCGAACCCATTGAGACGCGCACCGAGCGGCGGTTGAGCGGGTCGCAGGATGTGCGGGTCAGCAGGACGCCGTCGATG
>USIN01000232.1 GCA_900554715.1 uncultured Bacteroidales bacterium | reverse complement strand
GCGGGTAACCATACATACCATGGTAGCAGCCTGTGAGTATTATGCAGATGGCTTTGTCTGGGGATCGGAAGAAAACAGGGACTACACACCGGAGCTGCTCATATTAAAAGAAATGATACTTAATTATGTCAGGAATTAAAGGTGTATAGCCAATATAGTAACATATATGAGGTATTTTCCGATGAATATGAATCAGCTGAAATATGTTCTTACTGTTGCCAATTCTTCCTCTTTACGGGAAGCAGCAATGAAATTGTATATTTCACAGCCGGCACTTTCCTTAAAAATCATCCGTTGCCGATTATCAATATCAGCGAATTGGTCAGCAGGCTGGCCTATGGCAGCGACGTGCCGTTCGGTTCGCGGCCTTTGTTCAATCACGTTTATGAGTGACTGTCGGCGATGTCTATTGTCACCGGACAGTGGTCCGAGCCTGTAATGTTGGCGAGGATTGACGCGTCGGTGAGCATCGGCGCGAGGCGCTCCGAGACGATGAAGTAGTCGATACGCCATCCCACGTTCTTCTCACGGGCGCGGCCACGGTAGCTCCACCAGCTGTAGGCGTCGCGGGCGTCGGGGTGCAGGTATCTGAACGTGTCGACGAAGCCGGCGTCAAGAAGCCGTGACATACATGAACGCTCCTCGTCGGTGAATCCGGCGTTGCGGCGGTTGGTCTTTGGGTTCTTGAGGTCTATCTCCTGATGCGCGACGTTTAGGTCGCCGCAGATGATGACAGGCTTTACGCGGTCGAGGCCGCGCACATAGTCAAGGAAAGCCTCTTCCCATTCCATACGGTAGTCGAGGCGCGCAAGTTCGTTCTGCGAGTTGGGCGTGTAGACGCAGATGAGATAGAATCCGTCGGTCTCGACGGTGATCACGCGGCCTTCGCGGTCATGGACGTCGACGCCGATGCCCTTGGTGACATTGATAACCTTGCGCCGCGTGAAAACGGCAGTGCCCGAGTAGCCTTTGCGCTCGGCATAGTTCCAGAACGACTGATAGCCTTCGTAGTTTATTTCAGGCACGTCGGGATTGAGCTTTGTTTCCTGAAGACACACGAAGTCGGCGTCGAAGCCGGCGAAAATATCGGCAAAACCCTTGCCGCATACGGCCCTCAGGCCATTGACATTCCATGATACAAGTTTCATATCCGTTTAACGCTAAAAAAACAGCTATATTGCGATAATTAATGGATTCTTACTAATTTTGTAAAATCAAATGGCAGAATTAATGACAGAATCAGATAAATCGCAGGTGTTGCTCCGCATCGTCGGAGAGACTATCCGTCGCTATGGTTTGCTCGACCGCAGCAGGCCGGTGCTTGTGGCGCTGAGCGGGGGAGCCGATTCGGTGGCGCTGCTGGCCGCATTGTGCGAGCTTGGCTATAACTGCGTCGCCGCACACTGCAATTTCCATCTCCGGGGCGACGAGTCGACGCGCGACATGCGCTTCGTCGAACAGCTCTGCGAGCGCCTCGGCGTCGACCTGTCTGTCACTCACTTCGACGTCGCCCGGCGCATGGCCGAGACGGGCGAATCGGTCGAGATGGCCTGCCGCTCGCTGCGATATGAGCGTTTCGACAAACTCCTTGACACATTCGGTGCCCAGGCCGTAGCTGTCGGACATCATTGCGAGGATAATGTCGAGACCTTCATGCTCAATCTGTTGCGTTCGACAGGCATCGCCGGCCTCTGCGGCATAAGGTACCGCAACGGCATCGTCGTCCGTCCTCTGCTCGATGCCACAAAACAGCAGATTCTCGACTATCTTGCCGCACGCAGGCTCGATTACGTCACCGACAGCTCCAACCTCTCGAACGATTATCGCCGCAACCGTCTGCGCAACGTCGTTCTGCCCGCTATCGAAGAACAGTTTCCCGGTGCCGGTAAAGCAATACTCAAAACCGTCGCCAATCTCAGCGACAACCGCCTCGTCTACGACAAGGCCATCGCCGCCTATGCCACTAACTGCCGCGCCGCCAACGGTGTCATCAACCTTGTGAAGCTTGCGGACGAAGCTGCCGACGCCGCTCCGGTCGTGCTTTATGAGCTTGTGCGACGTGCGGGGCTGTCGCGCAGTCAGGCCGACGACATCATGGCCGCGCCTATGCGTTCGGGCTTGTTTTTCGAGGGAGATGGAGGCGGATATGAACTCGACCGCGGGCGTCTGACTCCCGTCGGTTCTTTGACTGCCGAAGTCAGCGGTGAATATGAGGTCAGCCTATCGCGTGATATACTCAAACCTGTCAACATTGCTGTGACTCAGGGTGACATCGCTTCATTCCGTCCGGTCGCCGATGCGCGTGTCGCCTATCTTGACGCCGCGGCCCTCGAAGGCGGCCGTCGCTGGACTCTCCGCCATTACCGCCGCGGCGACCGTCTCGAGCCTTTCGGCATGAAAGGGACGAAACTTGTCAGCGACATATTCAACGACGCCAAGCTGTCGGCATCGCAGAAGCGTGCCGTGTGGCTTCTTGTATGCGATGATGTCATTGTCTGGGTCGTCGGGCTGCGGGCTTCGCGCCGGTTTATCGTCACGCCCGAGACAAAGCGCTACATACGTCTTGAGTTGCGTTGAGACAGACGGCGGTGAAGCCGTTCGACAAACTCGCCGCTTTTAAGTCCCCAGCGCGGCGAAATCAGCATGTCGCCGGGCGACTGCGACACGAAACGTTCGATGGCGATGTCGTCGCGAAGGCGCTCTATTATCTTGCAGCATAAATCGATATATCTCTCTAAGGTCATTGCTTCGACGCTTTCGCGTCCGGCGGCTATGTCGGCGGCCAGTCTTGTGCCGGAGATGACTTGCAGCTGATGGAATTTGACGGTATCGACGGGCAATTCCGACACACGGTCGACGGTCGTCAGCATCATCCCGTCGCTCTCGCCCGGCAGGCCCATGATCAGGTGCAGCCCGACAGAAAGTCCGGCTGCGGCCGTGCGTCTGACGGCGTCGACGGTGTCTTGCCACAGATGGCAGCGGTTGATGCGGCGCAGGGTGGTGTCGTGGCTGCTTTCGGCTCCGTATTCGATGATGACGGGCGTCAGGCGGTTAATCGCGGTGAGTTCGTCAAGCAGTCTGTCGGGCATGCAGTCGGGGCGGGTCGCTATGACCAGTCCGACGACATCATCGGTCTCAATGGCTTCGCGATAAAGTCCCAGCGCCCGGTCTACCGGCGAGTAGGTGTTTGTGTGCGACTGGAAATAGGCCAGATATTTCATCTCCGGATATTTGCGTGAGAAGAAGCGGACGCCCTCCTCCAGTTGTTCCGTCACGCTTTTTTCGGTATGGCAATATTCCGGGCTGAATGTCTGGTTGTTGCAGTAGGTACAACCGCCGAAACCTTTCGTC
>USIN01000231.1 GCA_900554715.1 uncultured Bacteroidales bacterium | reverse complement strand
AGTGTTTCTCCTGATACTCGCTCATGTCGATTCGCGTCATCATGTTTTCGTCGTCGAAGAGGTATTCGGCCAAAGCCTTGGCGAGTTCTGTCTTACCGACACCGGTCGTGCCGAGGAATATAAACGAGCCTATGGGTCGCTTGGGGTCGTTGAGGCCGGCACGGCTGCGGCGCACGGCGTCGGCGATGGCGCTGATGGCTTCGTCCTGACCGACGACACGGCTGTGAAGCTCCGATTCGAGATGGAGCAGCTTTTCTTTTTCGCTCTGCACCATCTTGTTGACGGGAATGCCGGTCCAGCGCGAAACGACGTCGGCGATGTCTTCCGAGTCGACTTCTTCTTTGATGAGAGCGCGGTCGCCCTGCATCATCTTGAGCTGCTGCTGTATCGAGGCGTTCTCCTGCTCTTTCTGCTGGATGCGTGAATATCTGATTTCGGCAACCTTGGCGTAATCGCCCTCGCGTTCGGCGCGCTCGGCGTCGAAGTTGAGCTGTTCGATGTCGATTTTGTTCTGCTGGATGCGGTTGATGAGTTCTTTCTCGGCCTTCCATTTTGCAGAATATTCTTTTTCTTCTTCTTTGAGCGAAGCGATGTCTTTTTCGATTTCCTTGACTTTCTCTTTGTCGCCCTCGCGCTTGATGGCCTCGCGCTCGATTTCTTTCTGGGCGATGTGGCGGGTGATGTCGTCGAGAGCCTGAGGCACAGAGTCAATCTCGAGTTTGAGCTTCGAGGCTGCCTCGTCGATGAGGTCGATGGCCTTGTCGGGGAGGAAACGGTCGGTGATATAGCGCTCCGAGAGCTGCACGGCGGCGATAATAGCCTCGTCGCGGATTCTCACCTTGTGGTGGTTCTCGTAGCGTTCCTTGAGGCCGCGGAGGATGGCGATGGCGCTTGTCTCGTCGGGCTCGTTGACCATGACCTTCTGGAATCGGCGCTCGAGCGCCTTGTCTTTCTCGAAGTATTTCTGATATTCGTCGAGCGTCGTGGCGCCGATGCTGCGGAGTTCGCCGCGGGCGAGGGCTGGCTTGAGGATGTTGGCGGCATCCATGGCGCCTTCGCCTTTGCCGGCGCCGACGAGGGTGTGGATTTCGTCGATGAAGAGGATTATCTCGCCCTCGGCCGATGTCACTTCGTTGACGATGGCTTTGAGTCGTTCCTCGAACTCGCCTTTATATTTGGCGCCTGCGACGAGGGCACCCATGTCGAGCGAATAAATCTGTTTTGTGCGCAGGTTCTCGGGCACGTCGCCGCGGACGATGCGGTGGGCGAGGCCTTCGGCGATGGCTGTCTTGCCGGTGCCGGGCTCGCCGATGAGCATGGGGTTGTTCTTGGTGCGTCGGCTCAGAATCTGAAGCACGCGACGGATTTCCTCGTCACGTCCGATGACGGGGTCGAGCTTGCCCGAACGGGCGCGTTCGTTGAGGTTGACGGCATATTTCGACAGAGCGTTGTAGGTCTCTTCGGCGCTCTGGTCGGTGGCTTTCTTGCCCTTGCGGAGCTCTTCGATGGCGGCTTTCAGTTCTTTTTCGCTCAGGCCGGCGTTCTTGAGTATGGTCGAGGCCGGTGAGTTGATTTCAAAGATAGCCATAAGCAGAGCCTCAAGCGTGACATATTCGTCACCCATCTTCTTTGAGATGTCGAGAGCTTTCTGCAGCACGTCATTCGAGCTTCGGCTGAGATATGGCTCGCCGCCCGAGACTTTTGGCAGAGAGTCAATCTCACGGTCGATCTGTGCGCTCACGGCCTGCAGATTGGCGCCGATTTTCTGGAAAATGAATTTTACCAGAGACTCGCCTTCTTCGACGACACCTTTCAGCAGGTGGACAGGTTCGATGGCCTGTGATCCGGCGCCGCGCGTCAGTTCGACGGCCTTTTGGATGGCTTCCTGCGATTTGATGGTGAAATTATTGAAATTCATAATATTAAGTGATAATTGAAGTATTCGTTACAGATATAATCCTTTGTTTATTTAAATTAACAAAACAAACGTCTCTTTGGTTTAAGAGCTTGCAAAAGGCGTGCCGAAAAAGCAGAACGCTCCGCAAAGGGGAGCGTTCCGGTATCAGATATGTCGAAGTATGTATATTTATCGTGCCAGTGCCGTGGCGAGTTCGCGCAGTCTGACGATGTCACATTGGTGGAGACGGCTGCGGATGGTGACTGTCGGTTCGACGACGGTCATGTCTTTCATGCGGCCGAGGCTGTCGGCCATAAGCCGTGCGGCGACGGGTGCCCACGAGCCGTTTTCGACCAGACCCACAGTGCGGCCGCATAGTTTTTTACATTCGAGGTGATAGAGAAAATCATGCATCGCCGGAAACAGAGCGCCGTCGTATGTCACACTGCATAAGGCTATATGGCTGAGGCGGAACGCTTCGGCCACGGCATATGATACGTCGTGACGGCATAAGTCGAGCAACACGATTTCGCCCGCGCCCTCGCTGTCAAGCATCGATGCAAGACGTCGCGCGGCCTCGGCTGTGCCGCCGTAGACCGAGGCGTATGCTACGAGCACTCCGCGACATTCGGGCTCATAGCGGCTCCAGCGGTCGTATAGATTCCAGTAGTGGTTGAGGTTGTCGGTCAGTACCGGGCCGTGGAGCGGGGCGATGATGCCGAACTTGCTGCCGGCGAGTTTTTTCATAATCCCTTGAACCGATGCTCCGAAGCGGCCAACGATGTTCGTATAGTAGCGGCGTGCCTCGTTGTCCCACGCTTCTGTTGCCTCCGCTGTGGCAAACGAGCCGAATGCATCGGCCGAGAACAGCACACCGTCTGTCTCGTCGAGGGTCATCATCACCTCGGGCCAGTGTACCATCGGCGCTGAGAGAAAGCGCAGTGTCGTGCGTCCTAAGGTCAGTGTGTCGTTGTCTGCGACAATCCTGAGGCGGCTGTCGAATTCGATGTCTTCAAAGAAATTTGCGAGCATAGCCGCAGCTTTTGCCGTACATACGACGGTCGTCGCGGGATAACGCCCGATGAAGGCCCTGATGCTGCCCGAATGGTCGGGTTCGACGTGTTGCACGATGAGATAGCGCGGTGTGCGTTCGGCATTGCCGAGACCGTCTTCGAGCGCGGCGAGCCAGTCGCTGCAACGCCGGGCGTCGACCGAGTCGACGACAGCCGTCTCGTTGTCTTCTATGAGATATGAATTGTAAGAAATGCCGTGAATTACAGGATATTGTCCTTCAAATAAATCAAGGTTGTCGTCCTGCGCGCCTATATATTTTATGTGTGGTGTAATTGTATGCATGACATAGTTTTTTGCAAAATTACTCCAAATTTACGATACGGACAAATCGACGTGTCTTTCGATTGTGTCACGAGTGTGTCATGACTCCGGGTATATTAATTTTTCTTTC
>USIN01000230.1 GCA_900554715.1 uncultured Bacteroidales bacterium | reverse complement strand
CTATTTGCTCGACATCATCTTCAGCTTCTCGCTCCCGCGCGGCATGGTTGCCACGGGCGTCAGTCTTTTCCTCGCCGGCATGATCATCATCGAGTTCCTGATTTACCCGATGGCCGCCAAAAGCAATACACTGAGGAAAATAGCCGCCATAATGCCCCTCGTCGCCCTGCCGCTTGTCATCATGATGAGCGTCGGCATCATCTACCGCATCTGCGACTACGGTTTCACCGGCGAGCGCCTTTACGTGCTGACCCTCAATCTCTGGTCATACTTCGCCCTGTATGCACTCTGGCGCAAAAACGGCCGCAGCATAACTTCGGTCATTATCTCACTGGCATTATGGCTCATAGCCGTCACAGTCATTCCAGGCTTCAACTATATGACCGTGAATTCCCGCAACAGAGCGCATGACGTCTATGCCGCAGACAGAGTTGTAACAATCGAAACAACCAATAACACAAATATATGAAACGCAACGAATTAGTCGAGAACATCAGGCGCAAGGCCTCGTTTCTCTGTGTAGGCCTCGACACTGACATCAACAAGATTCCCGAACATCTGCTCGCGAGCGAGTCTCCGATTTTCGAGTTTAACAAAGCCATAATCGACGCAACGGCTCCCTATTGCGTCGCCTACAAACCCAATCTCGCTTTCTACGAGAGCCTCGGCGTTGAAGGCTGGAAGGCATTTGAAGACACAGTCAGATACATCCGCGACAACTATCCCGACCAGTTTATCATCGCTGACGCCAAACGCGGCGACATCGGCAACACATCGAAACTCTATGCGCGCTCGTTCTTCGAGCATCTCGACATCGACGCCGTCACCGTCGCCCCCTATATGGGTGAAGACAGCGTCACACCTTTCCTCGGCTATGAAGGCAAATGGGTCATTCTGTTAGCCCTTACATCAAACAAAGGCTCGCACGATTTCCAGCTCATACGCGACGAAAACGGCCGTCGTCTGTTTGAGAACGTCATTCTCACATCGCAGAAATGGGCCGGTCCCGAAGCGATGATGTATGTCGTCGGCGCCACTCAGGGCAGCATGTTTACCGACATCCGTGCCGTCGCTCCCGAGAGTTTTCTCCTCGTCCCCGGCGTCGGCGCCCAGGGTGGCAGCCTTGAGGAAGTCGTCCGTTACGGCATGACTGCCGACTGCGGGCTCATAGTCAACTCGTCGCGCGGCATCATCTATGCTTCCAGAGACACCGATTTTGCAGAAGCCGCAGCCCGCGAAGCCGCCAAGCTTGCCGCAGAGATGAAAAAACTGCTCGCAGAGCATCACATAATTTAAAGCTAAAGATAGCGTCAGTTATCAGAAAAACAACTAAATTTGCAATAGAAAAATTTTAACCATCAAATTCTATTATATAATGATGACAATCGACAAATTCAACTTCGCCGGCAAAAAGGCGATCGTCCGCGTAGACTTCAACGTACCTCTGGACGAAAACGGCAACATCACCGATGACACCCGCATCCGCGGCGCCCTCCCCACCCTCAAGAAAATCCTTGCTGACGGTGGCGCGCTCATCATCATGTCACATATGGGCAAACCCAAAGGTAAAGTAAACCCCAAATTCTCACTCGCCCAGATCAAAGACGCCGTGAGCAAAGCCCTCGGCACCGAAGTGAAATTTGCAGCTGACTCAGCCGATGCCACTGCAGAAGCCGCCGCTCTCAAACCCGGCGAGGTACTCCTGCTCGAAAACCTCCGCTTCCACCCTGAAGAAGAAGGCAAACCCGTCGGCATCGACAAAGAAGATCCCGCCTATGACGCAGCCAAGAAAGAAATGAAAGAGCGTCAGAAAGAATTCGCAAAGAAACTCGCAAGCTATGCCGACGTCTATGTCAACGACGCCTTCGGCACAGCTCACCGCAAACACGCCTCTACAGCTGTCGTAGCCGATTACTTCGACGCAGACCACAAGATGCTCGGCTATCTCATGGAGAAAGAAGTCAAGGCTGTCGACAATATCCTCAGCGACATCCGTCGTCCGTTCACAGCCATCATGGGCGGCTCTAAGGTATCGACCAAAATCGGCATCATAGAAAACCTCATGGACAAGGTCGACAACCTCATCCTCTGCGGCGGCATGACCTATACATTCGCCAAAGCCATGGGCGGCAACGTCGGCGGTTCGATCTGCGAGACTGACAAACTCGACCTCGCTCTCGACATCATGAAGAAAGCCAAAGAAAAAGGTGTCAACCTCGTTCTCGGCACAGACTGTGTCGCAGCCGACGCTTTCAGCAACGACGCCAACACAATGGTATGCTCTGTCATGGATATTCCCGAAGGCTGGGAAGGTCTTGACGCAGGTCCCGAGACCCGCAAGGCTTTCGCTGACGCCATCAAAGGCTCAAAGACCATTCTCTGGAACGGTCCTGCCGGCGTCTTCGAGTTCGATAACTTCACCGCAGGCAGCCGCGCTATCGCCGACGCTATCGTCGAGGCTACCAAAAACGGCGCATTCTCACTCGTCGGTGGCGGTGACTCTGTCGCCTGCATCAACAAATTCGGCCTCGCCGACCAGGTATCTTACGTATCGACCGGCGGCGGCGCTCTTCTCGAAGCCATCGAGGGCAAAGTCCTCCCCGGCATCGCAGCAATCAGAGGTGACAAATAATCATATTTCCATCTGACCGAACCCACAGAGGTTGATGTATGTTTGACTTACATCAACCTCTGTTTTATATCATCCATGATACCCGACGACAATAATTTCTACGACTGGGTGGCAGCACACAGCGCCGACGACACATCAAAGCTAAGATTTAAATACGCCGGCAAAACAGGCGACATCGACTACACCGACGCGATACTCCAGATCGACTGCCGCCGCAAATATGCCCGCAAACTGTCTGCGACGCTTGCCGCCGCCAAGCAGTTCTATTTTCCCGACTCGCTCTCGGGCGAACAGTCGACCTCTGACCTCCTTGCCGTCTTCCACGCCTCGCTCGTCAGCGACGCAGACATCGTCGCCGACATGACTGCCGGACTTGGCATCGATTGTATGCACATCGCGTCGAGAGCCCGAGAAGTCATAGCCGTCGAGCGTCAGGAAAAACTCGCCGACGCTCTGCGGCATAACGCCGACGCCCTCGGCATCGGCAATATCACGGTTATCTGCGACGATTGCCGCGATTACCTCAAAACTGTCACCGACGGCAGCTTCAGCCATGTCTTTATCGACCCCGCGCGGCGCGACGACAGCGGCCGGCGTGTCTACGCGTTGTCGCAATGTTCGCCTGACGTAGTAGCAATGCTTCCCGACCTCAGACGTGTCGCCTCGACCATCATCGTCAAGATGTCGCCCATGCTCGACATATCGGCCGTACTGTCAGAACTGCCGGGAAC
>USIN01000229.1 GCA_900554715.1 uncultured Bacteroidales bacterium | reverse complement strand
AACCTCAAATATCAGGTCAAGGATCTGCGTATGTTCTCTGAGAACGACGTCCGTTTCCTCGACGAATTTACCTCGGCCCACTGACGTGACTCAGGCAGAGCGCTACAACAAGGTCATCGGCTTTTTTGAAAAAGAAATGCCGTCGCCTGAAACGGAGTTGCACTACGACAACGCCTATCAGTTGCTCGTGGCGGTGATTCTGTCTGCCCAGTGCACCGACAGGCGTGTCAATATCATCACACCTCCGTTGTTCGAGCGCTACCCGACAGCTGCCGATCTCGCCCGGGCCTCACAGGATGATGTCTTCGACCTTATACGGTCGTGCTCATATCCCAATAACAAATCTAAGGCTTTGGTCGCCATGGCACGCATGCTGACCGAACGCTTCGGCGGCGAGGTGCCTTCTGACATCGACAGCCTCATGGAATTGCCCGGGGTAGGGCGCAAGACCGCCAATGTCATCCTGTCGGTTGTCTATGACCGTCCGGCGATGGCTGTCGACACCCATGTCTTCCGGGTAGCCGACCGCATCGGTCTCACCCGGGGCAGCAAGACGCCGCTCGAGACCGAGAAAAAGCTTGTCAGAAACATACCCGAAGATAAAATAGCGAGGGCCCATCACTGGCTGATACTCCATGGCCGCTATGTCTGCAAGGCGCGTAAGCCGCTTTGCGACCGGTGCGGTGTCTCGGCCTATTGCCGTTATTTTGCAGAGCAAAACAAGAAAACTACCGAAGGTAAGGAGAAATGATTGAAAACCTGTCGTTCGACAAACAGTTTATCGACATCATCGAAGTGCTCGGCACCATAGCCTTCGCAATCTCTGGCATCAGGCTTGCGGCGGCCAAAAACTTCGACTGGTTCGGCGCCTATGTCGTCGGTCTTGTAACAGCAATCGGCGGCGGTACGTTGCGCGATGTCCTTCTCGACATTCCTGTTTTCTGGATGCTGTCATACCGCTATCTCGCAGTCACCGGCATCTCGCTTGTTGCGGTCATCATTTTCAGACAGTTTCTTGTCAAGGGGATGCGCACATTGTTCCTGTTCGACGCCATAGGTCTGGCGTTGTTTGTCGTCGTCGGCATACAGAAAACCCTCTTTGCCGGCTATCCTATGTGGGTCGCGATTGTCATGGGCATCATAACCGGCTCGTTCGGCGGCATCACCCGCGACATCCTCATCAATGAGGTGCCGTTGTTTTTCAGAAAAGATATATACGCCACCGCCTGCCTTGCTGGCGGTGTGGCATATTGGCTCCTCTCGTGGCCCGGCATACCGGTCTGGGTGCCACAGGGCGGATGTGCCGTCGTCATCGTCGGTCTTCGTGTTCTTGCAGTTCACTACAATTGGTCGCTGCCGATATTGAAGGTCGATGAGAAATCGCTGCCCGACAAATGAGCCGTATCTGCAATCTGTCTGTCGGTTATAAGGTGATGCAGTTTGTCAAATACTGTATCGTCGGCGCACTCAACACGATGGTGTGCCTCGGTGTCATTTTTGTCTGCAAATCGCTCGTCGGAGTCAATCCCTACCTCTCAAACATCCTTGGCTATGCCGCCGGTCTGATTAATTCATTCCTTTGGAACAAACAGTGGGTTTTCAGGACTCATGGCGGCTACAGCCGCGAGGCCCTGCGTTTCCTCGCCGGTTTCGCCCTGTGCTACGTCATGCAGCTGGCTGTTGTCTTTGCGCTCAACACGTCGCCTTTCGGCAAGTTTGAAGTCGACATATTCGGTTTCGTCCTGTCGGGTTACGGCATAGCCACTTTGCTCGGCAATGTCGTCTACACTCTTGCCAATTATGTCTACAACCGGCTGGTGACATTTCGCTGAGTTATCGATAAAAATCGCACGTTTGTCGAGATGATTTTGCTGCGGGCGCGCGATGTATTATATTTGCAGACATGAACCTCATAGACGAAGAAACCAAAAGAGGCGCCGGTCTCACCAAATTCATATCGCATCTGATTGTGATATCGATGCTTTTCATACTGCCTGAGTTCATAATGAGCTATACGGTTCCACACCGCAGCGGCGGTGTGCCGTGGTTCTTCTATCTCAAATCGGCGGTATTTATCTTCGTTTTCTATATAAATTATTACTTTATAATAGGGCATACGCTCGGGCGGCGTTCAGGTCTCTGGCGCTTTATCGCCTATAATCTGCTTGTACTGGTTGCGGCAATTGTCATCAGCCAGTTTATATGGGACTGCTTCGCCCATGCCCCGAGCCCCGAACAGCTCGCAAAGCGCGCCGCCAATCCGTCGAAATACAGGCTGAGGATGCTTACATACATCCTCCGCGACGCCGTGATGATAGTTCTCACCGTGGCTTTAGCCGTGGCGCTGTGGTTTACCGACCGATGGCTTGCTCTCGAGCGCCGGCGCAAAGACCTCGTCGCCGAACGCCGTGAGTCGGAGCTGAAGAATCTTAAAAGCCAGCTGAATCCTCACTTTCTCTTCAATACGCTCAATTCGATTTACGCGCTGATCGAGGTGTCGCCCGACGAAGCCCGCGACGCGGTCCACCGCCTGTCACAGCTGTTGAGGTATGTTCTTTATGAAGACCGCGAAAAAGTTGCTCTCAGCCGCGAAGTCGAATTTGTCAGAAACTATATCTCTCTTATGGAATTGCGTCTCGGGTCTGACCGCGTCGAGACTGAAATCGATATCGCCGGCCACGAAGACATCATGATAGCTCCTCTGCTGTTTATCGTGCCGGTAGAGAACGCTTTCAAACACGGTAATACGGCAGACCGCAACGACAGGATATGCATATCGGTCAAGGCCGACGACAATAAAGTCGAGTGCCGCACAGTCAACCGATTCCGCGCCGACACCGTCGTTGACAAGGGTGGAGGCATAGGCATCGCCAACTTGCGCCGACGGCTTCATCTTATCTACGGCGACCGGGCCTCGCTGTCGACTGTAATCGGCGGCGACACCTATGCGGCCACTCTGACCATAAATTATTCATAAAAGATGGATGCTATAAGATGTTGTGTCATAGATGACGAGCCGTTGGCTCTTAAGCTGATAAGTTCATACGTCGGACGTACGGCCGGCCTTGAGCTTGCCGGCGCCTACCTCTCGGCCGAGGAAGCATCCGAAGCCATAGGAGGCGGAGACTTCGACGCCGTGTTTCTCGACATACAGATGCCCGGAGTCAGCGGCATGGAGTTTGCGAAGACAGTGCCGCCGTCGACAAGAATCATATTTGTCACCGCCTATAGCGACTATGCCGTCGAAGGCTTCAGGGTCAATGCGATAGACTATCTTCTCAAACCTGTCAGCTACGATGAGTTTGTCGGAGCGGTCAACCGTGTGCGCCAGTGGAAAAAAGGACTCGACGCGCTCAGCGGCCGTGATTCCCAGGGCGATTATCTCACGGTCAAGAGCGAATATCGGCTTGTGCGCCTCAGAATCAGTGACATCATCTATGTCGAATGTCT
>USIN01000228.1 GCA_900554715.1 uncultured Bacteroidales bacterium | reverse complement strand
GAGATCGCGCTGTCCTCAGAGGTGCCTTCGAGAAGCTCGAGCTTGGTCTGGCCGACTTTGAAGAAGGCTGTGCGCACTTTCTGGTCTGCTACTTCTTCGATGGCGAAGCATTTGAAACCGAGAATGTTTTCGTAGAAAGGAATGGCTTCGTCGAGTGAAGGTACTGCGATGCCGATGTGTTCGATATGTGAAATATCCATTGCAGAAATTATTTAATAAGGTTAATAGTCAGTTTGTTACGACTGTCGTGAGCTGCGCGCAGGCACAGCTTGCGACAATTTATCACGCAAAATTACTAAAATAATTGATATTTTGTCCGGTAGGCCATAAAAAAAGAGGCCGAAATTATCATATCGATAATTCCGGCCGTCAGTTTTTGCCGAGATTTGCCGTCAGTCTTTGTTTGTCACGGGTATGGGGCGTGAGAACACTTCTTTGAAAGAGATGAGTGTCTCGGTGCGCGCCATGCCGAGAGCCTGCACTTCATGCTGGAGCAGATGGAGCAGATGGTCGTTGTTGCGGGCAAACAGTTTAATGAAGATGTCATAGCGACCGGTCGTGTAGTGGCATTCGACGACCTCGGGGATGCGTTTGAGCTCCTCGACGACGTGGTCAAACTGTGAAGGGTCGCGCAGGTAGAGCCCGACGTAGGCACATGTTTCGTAACCTACGGCTTCAGGGTCGATGAGACATTGTGAGCCGGCGATGATGCCGTTGGCGATGAGGCGCTGGATGCGCTGATGGACGGCTGCGCCCGAGACACCGGCCTCGCGGGCGATTTCAAGGTAGGGCTTGCGGGCGTTGGTGGCCAGTGTATTAAGAATCTTTAAATCTAAGCTGTCGAAATGCTGTCGGTTCATAACAGGCTGGATGGTATTTGATGTGTTAAAATATACTTGGTTTGAAACGGCTGCGAAAATAGGTTATTATTTTAAAAAAAGCAAGAAAAATTGCTCAAAAACATATATATTTTTTATCTCATTTGTGTTATAGAGCCGATGGGATTCTTTTTTCCAAAAAAAATCAACTTTGCTTTGATTTTTCTTGCAAGAATAATGGGAAGTTTACTAACTTCGCATCATCAAAAGCCCCGAGGGGCGCTTAATCAGGAATATTTATCAAATAATTTATATGATTTTTAATTTTAGAGTAGTATCTGACGAAGTCGACAACTTCAAAAGAGAGATCAAGATTGATGCCGACATGACATTTCTCGATCTTAAGAACGCGATCTGTGATTGTGTAGGCTATGATAAGAATCAGATGTGTTCATTCTTCCTCTGTGACCGCAACTGGGAGAAGGAAAAAGAAATCACCCTGGAAGATATGGGCTCCGATTCGTCGGAGGATGTATATCTGATGGAGGATACCATTCTCAGTGACTTTATCGAGGACGAGGGTCAGAAGATGATGTTTGTCTTCGATTATATGACTGACCGCGCATTCTTCATGGAACTTAAGGAGATAATCACGGGCAAGACTCTCAAGGACCCTGTGTGCACCCTTTCGCTCGGTCAGGCACCCCCACAGGTTGTCGATCTTGACGAGTTTGATGCCAAAGTCGATGCCAAGGTGGCCGCTGTGCCGTCGATTGAGGATCTTGACGAAGAATTCTACGGAGAAGACGAGTTCAATCCCGATGAATTCGACGAGGAGGGCTTCGACGAGATGACTTTTAACGACTGATAATTCAGCGACGACACATTATTAAATAAAGATAATATAAAGACAGCCGCATCCGATTTTGTCGGGTGCGGCTGTCTTTATGCTGGTTTAAGGCGTGGGTTACTGCATCTCCGTGACAAGCAGATAGACGGCGACAGCCGCCAGGGCTCCGATGACGGGCCCGGCCACGGGCACCCAGCTGTATGACCACCGGCTTGAGCCTTTGCCCTTGATGTTGAGCAGCTGGTGGGCGAGACGCGGCCCGAAGTCGCGCGCGGGGTTGATGGCATATCCTGTGGTGCCTCCGAGTGACAGGCCGATGGCTACGACAAGCAGGGCGACCGGGAGCGCTCCGATAGAACCGAGACCGACCTCGGACGCGTTTGATTTGTCGCCGATGAAGAGTATCGCCAGTATCAGGACGAATGTGCCGATAATCTCGCTGACGAGATTGCGGCGGCGGTTGTCTATGGCTGGTATGGTGGCGAAGACTCCGAGTTTGGTGTCGGCGCCGTCGGTGGCGTCAAAGTGGTCTTTATAGAAGACGTAGACGGTTACGGCGCCTGCGAATGCTCCGGCCACCTGCGAGGCGATATACGGCAGCACCGACGACCAGGCGAATTTGCCTGCGGCAGCCAGTCCGATTGACACGGCCGGATTGAGGTGGGCGCCTGTAAACGGCCCGGCGATAAGCACGCCGCACATTACGGCCAAACCCCACGCGAGGGTAACGACTATCCAGCCGCCGCCTTCGCCTTTAGATTTTTTCAGAGATACGCAGGCTACGACACCGCAGCCTAAGAGAATCATGACGAAAGTGCCGAGAAACTCAAATATACATTGTGTGAATAGTGATTGTTCCATAACGACAGCGGTGATGGTTAGAATGAAATCTCGGGCCTGTAGTCTGAGAGGGTCCGCCTGACGGCGTCATACCATCCGCGGAGGCATGTGTCGACATCGGCCCGGCTGGCTTCGGGGGTGAATATCCGTTCGACCTGCCATTGCGACCTTATGCTTTCGATGCTGTCCCAGTAGCCTGTGGCGAGGCCGGCGAGGTAGGCGGCGCCGAGCGCCGTGGTCTCGGTTATCCGAGGCCTGAGCACCTGTGTGTTGAGTATGTTGCTTTGGAATTGCATCAGCAGGTTGTTGTGCGATGCTCCGCCGTCGACTTTGAGATTGGTGACGGGCAGTCCCGAGTCACGCACCATGGCGCTGACGATGTCGTATGTCTGAAAAGCGATGCCTTCGAGGGCGGCGCGGGCGATATGTGCGGCGGTGGTGCCCCGGCTGATGCCTGAGATCTGCCCGCGGGCGTATGGGTCCCAGTAGGGCGCGCCGAGACCGGTGAGCGCCGGCACGAAGTAGACGCCGCCGGTGTCGGGCACCGAGGCGGCGAGGGCTTCGACGTCGCTCGAGCATTTGATGCAGCCCAGACCGTCGCGCAGCCACTGGACGACAGAGCCGGCCACGAATATGGAGCCTTCGAGGGCGTAGGTCACTTTGCCGCCGACTTTCCAGGCGACAGTGCTGAGCAGGCGGTTTTCCGACATTATGGGCTTGTCGCCGCTGTTCATCAGCAGGAAGCATCCTGTGCCGTAGGTGTTTTTGATTGATCCGGGTTCGATGCACATCTGTCCGAAAAGTGCCGCCTGCTGGTCGCCGGCGATGCCTGCGATGGGCACTTTGTGGGCGAAAATGGTTGTCGTCGTGTAGCCGTATATCTCGCTTGAGGCTTTTACGGCCGGAAGCATTGACGCCGGTATGTTGAAAAGTTTAAGAAGATCGTCGTCCCATTCGAGGGTGTTGATGTTGAAA
>USIN01000227.1 GCA_900554715.1 uncultured Bacteroidales bacterium | reverse complement strand
TTACCCGGATGTTCCTGTCGTATTAGGAGGTATCGAAGCCTCCTTGCGCCGTGTGACGCATTATGATTACTGGCAGGACCGCTTGCGCCCCTCGATAATCATGGACGCCGACGTCGACATGATCAGCTACGGCATGGGCGAAAAGACCGTCCTGGCGATTGCCGAGAAGCTCGCGCAGGGCATACCCGTCGGCGAAATCACCGATCTGCCTCAGACCGTCGTCGTCAGACCTTTGTCCGAGATGCCGGCAGCTGACGGTGACGGCGACATCATCCTGAATTCTTTTGAGGATTGTCTCAGAGACAAGCGTTTGCAGTCTGCCAATTTCAAGCATATCGAGCAGCAGAGCAACGTCATGTCGGGCGGCAAGACGCTCTGGCAGCGCCATGGCGACAAGATCGTCAAGGTCAATCCTATGCTGCCGGCCATGACCGTAGGCGAGATTGACGCTTCGTTCGATTTGCCCTACACCCGTCTGCCGCACCCGCGATACAAAGGCAAGCGCATTCCCGCCTATGAGATGATACGCCATTCGGTCAACCTCCACCGCGGCTGTTTCGGCGGCTGCGCTTTCTGCACGATTTCGGCCCATCAGGGCAAGTTTATCGCCTCGCGCTCAAAAGAATCGATATTGCGCGAAGTCGAGCAGGTGACCCGAATGCCTGATTTCAAGGGCTATATCAGCGACCTTGGCGGCCCGTCGGCGAATATGTACGGCATGGGCGGCATCGACCGCAGCATCTGCGCCCGCTGTCTCCGTCCGTCGTGTCTCCATCCCGTCCCGTGCAAGAATCTCAACACCGACCACGGCCCGCTGCTCGACATCTATCACGCCGCCGACGCTGTCCGCGGGGTCAAGAAGACCTTTATCGGCAGCGGCGTCCGCTATGACCTGTCGATGCACCACACCGGCAACCGCGCAGTCGACGAGACCAACCGCCGTTATAACGAAGAGCTGATTGCCAATCATGTATCGGGACGTCTTAAAGTGGCGCCTGAACACACCTGCGACTCTGTCCTTAAGGTCATGCGCAAGCCATCGTTCAGGCTCTTCTATGATTTCAAGGCGATTTTCGACCGCACCAACCACCGCCTCGGTCTGCGTCAGCAGCTCATACCATATTTTATATCGAGTCATCCGGGATGCACTGAGATCGATATGGCCGAGCTCGCCGCCGAGACAAAACAGCTTAATTTCCATCTCGAGCAGGTGCAGGATTTCACTCCGACGCCCATGACCGTCGCGACCGAAATATATTATACGGGCTATCATCCCTACACGGGCGAGAAAATCTTCACGGCCGTGACACCCGAAGAGAAACTGGCGCAGCGCCGTTATTTCTTTTGGTATGACCGCACCTACAGGTCCGAAATAATGAAATCGCTAAAACGGCTTCACCGCAGCGATTTGATTGACAGGCTTTTCCCGAAAAGATATTGATCTGACTGATGTTTCAGACAGGTATTACCAGCATCGGTATATCTGTCTGGAACAGTACTTTGTGTGCTACGCCTGGATTGAAGAAGCGGCTGAAGATATTCTTCTTCTTGTTAGGCACGATTATAAGATCGAAGCGGTGCATGCCGTGGACATGCGAAAACTCGACGGCGTCGTTGATGACCCCGGCGCTTTCAAACTTCATCGTCGGATAGTTTGTCGTCAGGTAGTCAAGCAATGCTTTCTCGGGCTTGGCCGTCATGCGTCGTTTTTTCGAGGGCAGACTCGCCAGTGTGACAGACGCGTTGCTCTCAGGCATGAGGCGTGCAAGAGCATCGACGGCAAGAATGTCTTCCTGATCCATTGTGCAAAGGAAGAGTATATTCTTTATATCGTCAACTTTGGTGAAGTCGGCGGGGTCGGGGACAGTCAGCACGATGTTGCGGCATGAGTCAAGCACCTCGGCTGTGACACTCCCGATCATATCTTTCTCTTTTTTGTCATGGCCGCGTGTACCCATGACAATCAGCAGCGGCGAATTGAACTTGCAGTAATCGGCGATAGCGTCTTCCGGGACGCCCTCGACGACATTCGTCATGATTTTCACGACAGGAATAGTGCCCGATTTCATCCCTTCCTTCAGACGCATCGTGAACGACGACATCGACTTTTCGGCGCTGTGGGTTATCTCGCGGCGGTTTTCAAAATCGCTCGTCGAATGTCAGACTGTCGCTGAGTTGCAGTCCCGCGTCAATCGACGGATCGATATAGGCATAGAGCAGTTCGATGTCTGCCTTGTGTCTGAAAGCAAGATCGGCAGCGACCTTTGCTGCTTCAAAAGAGTAGTCGCTGAAATCCACAGGGACAAGAATCGTGTGCGACCGGCCTTCGGTTTTGTTCTCGGGCAGCGCCAATATCTCGTGGCTTTCGATGATTCTCAATGCCAGCGGCAGGTCGCTTTCATAGATGCGCACCCTTATGCCCGATGACACTACCGGACTCTCGAGATTGACATTGTTGAGAGTCACATCAATGCCCTCGCTCTCAAGCAGTGACTTAAGAGCCTGGGCCTTGTCGTATGTGTGTATAGCGACTGTTATCAGTCTTGACTGCGTAGCCATAAACAATGGTGGGAGATATAGAGGAGAGAGAAGATGAGAAACGTTGTTTTGTCAGAGGTCACGCCTCGGCTGCTTCCTGTTCTTTGAGAATTTCAACAGCCATCTCGTAGATGGTAGAGTCATCGAGAACGACGATGCCGCCGTCGGGACCCGGTTCTATATGAACACCACAGTTCTTGCCAAAATCGTAGTTACTGCCGCCAAAATAATTACGAACGGTCTGAACTGTAGTGTTGAGCTTATCTGCGATCTTGTGCATCGAACCGTCGGGCAAGCTGTCTTTGAGACGACGAAGTTCGTTGAATGTGATTGTCTTTGTCATGATAAGTATTTTTTAGAGTTAAACGTTTTAGTTGTTAGTGTTATTCGGTTATAAAGTTAGACCTTGTTTTTCAAACTAACAAACAAACTCAATAAAATATTTAATTTTTATAATATGTTTTATAACATATAATAAATTAACCCCTATCTCGGTATATAAACAACAGTTTGATACATAATCGCCTAATATCCCTTACTTATCTCTGTCCGGCCGATCTCCTCCATGTGGCTGGCAGTAAAATCATCGTCTTGCAGGCGATAGCGATTTCACCGATAATTCCGATACTGCCGAGTTTAAAGTTAAAATTTTTGTTCAAACTCCGAGCTTTAGCGAGGCCTCCCAAAGTCCATTAGTCAAAGCTATTAATGTGCCGGCATCGAGCTCGAGGTCGCGCTTTCAGATTTGTCCTCCTGTCGGCGGCTCGCCGCCGTGTGGAGCGAGGACTCCAGCCCTCGCAGCCAATCCGCAGGTTCCAAGAGCTTCAACCCTTGGTCCATACCGCCTGCTCACCAATGCTATTTATGTGCGGCGACGAGCTCGTCGCTCTGTGGAACTACGGCTTCAGCCGTAGTAGCCAACTCACTGGTTCCAAGGGCTGAAAGCCTTGGTCC
>USIN01000226.1 GCA_900554715.1 uncultured Bacteroidales bacterium | reverse complement strand
TTATGTCGCCAACGCTTCCGACGGCGAGACTACTCCGACCATGACGACCGTCAATGTCGAGACCTACATCAGCGACTCGGGCTATACGCGCTATCATCTGTCGACGCCGCTGTGGCTGATGTTTGAAGACGCATCCGAACCCTTCTGGCGCTTTCCCGACGGCCTCGATCTCGAACAGTATGACCTCGCCATGCATCCCCAGGCCACAATGGTCAGCGACTCGGCCACATATTTCAGCCGCAAACGCCTCTGGCGTCTCGACGGCAATGTCGTCATGGTCAACACCATGCGCGACAGTTTTCTCACTCATCAGCTCTTCTGGGACCAAACGCGCCGCCGCGTCTACAGCGACTCGTTCATACACATCGTCCGCTCTGACCGCATCATCGAGGGCTACGGCTTCGAGTCGAACGAAAACATGACGTCATATACAATCAAGAATCCGACCGGCATCATCCCCGTCGAGCGCCGCGACAACAAGGCAGACGAAAACGACAGCGCCGCCATCGGCCGCCGCAGGTCGCCCGAAGAGATTGCCGCACGTCAGGCATCGCTCGATTCGGCCAAAAAATCAAAGCCCAAGCAGCCCTCCGACCCCGACGGAGCCATGTCGATAAAACCTATACAACCTGCTAAATAACTGAATAATGGATCTCACAGTCTGGATAGTAATCACCGTCGTCTCACTCTTCTTCTCGGCCCTCTTCTCGGGAACCGAGATGGCCTATGTCACCGCCGACCGTGTCCGTGTCGAGATCGACATAAAGCGGGGCGGCATGATTTCGCGTATCATCAAACGCTTTTATGCCAACGCCGAGTTCTTCATCTCGTCGATTCTCGTCGGCAACAACGTCATGCTTGTCATCTACGGCATGGGCGCCGCGGCTCTGCTTGATGCTCCGCTCGCGCGCCTTACCGACAACGAGGCCGTGATACTGCTCGCCCAGACTCTCATCTCTACAGCCGTCATACTCCTGACCGGCGAATTCATCCCCAAGACCATCTTCAAGATTAACCCCAACAGCTCGCTAAAAATCATAGCCATACCCGTCTATCTTTTCTACCTGCTGCTTTATCCGCTGTCGCTCCTTGCCAGCGCCCTGTCCAAAGGCCTCATGCGTCTCGTCGGCGCCAAAGACAGCAACAAGCGCCTGAGCCTTATATCTATCGGCGATCTTAACGACTATCTCGAAGAGACCATCGACACCATGGAGGAGAAGAAGACACGCGTCGAGAACGAGGTCAAGATATTCCAGAACGCCCTCGACTTCTCGTCGACCCATCTGCGCGACTGCATGATACCCCGCAACGAAATCATAGCCGTCGACTTCGAGTCGGCCACCCGCGAATCACTCTGCGAACTGTTCATGAGCACCGGCCGCTCAAAGATACTCGTCTATCGCGACGACATAGACAACATCGTCGGCTATGTCCACGTCCGCGAGCTCTTCGACACCGCCTCAGACTGGCGTCAGCATCTCATGCCGGTGCTTTACGGTCCCGAAAACCTTCTGGCCAACAAGATGATGCGTCGACTTCTCCAGCAGAAACGATCGATAGCCATAGTCATCGACGAATTTGGCGGAACGGCCGGACTTGTCACCCTCGAAGACCTCGTCGAAGAGATTTTCGGTGACATCCAGGACGAGCACGACAGCACCAAGCTCACCAGCCGCTGTGTCGCCCCCGGCGTCTACGAATTCTCAGGCCGCTGCGAAATAGCCGAAATCAACGAACGATACAATCTTGATATTCCCGAAGACGAGAGTTATCAGACTCTTGCCGGCTATATACTCGAATCGACAGGCTCCATTCCCGAAGCCGGCGAAAGTGTCGTCATTGACGAGCGCCGCTTCGACATCATCAAAAAATCAGCCACCCGCCTCGAGCTCATCCGCCTCACCCTCCCCACCACCGCGGCAGAAGAGGAGTGAGTGGTGATGAAGGGCCAAGAAAGAAATGATATTATTCTGTCATTCCTCTGAGTGTGCCTCTCTGTAATTCCTCCATAAAGGTTTCATAAACGTAGGCGGGGCTTTCTATATACATGCCTGTCCTGCGTTCACCGAGTTTCTCAAAAGTCTCGGAATTGTGGAAAAGCACGAGCGCTTTTTCAATGCTGATATTGTCGTCCCGAATAATCCATTCAACCACTTTGGCGGTAATATATTCCACTAAAAATTCAAAATTATTGTCGACTGTTTTCATATCCGCTTAATGTAGTTCAAAGATCGCTCTGTCGCAAAAAAATACTGGGAATTGAGGCCTTTATAAACCAATCCGGCGACAACTGCGTCCAGATCGATAATTTCCATGTCATAAAGTCCGAAGAGCCGTGCCATTCTGTCGTCTGCCACGGGGCCGATGACGATATCATAGTCATGATGGAAATCATCACCGTTCTGCTTGCGATTAGCCATGACAAATAAAGCCCATTCTTTGTCGGGTAGGTTGAATGTCTTGATATTAAGTCCGTCAGCAATGGCGCCGTCCATGTCAAATTCAAACTCGGTGACGGTCGCATTACCGCCGAATCTGTCTGACATTCTTTTAGACCAGTATGTTGCCTGTTCCCGAATATGTGTGGCGTAAAAGCCTTGTCCGAAGTCTTTATATTTTTTACCTTTTGACAGGTCGATTTTCAGGATTGGCTGGTTTGAGCCATGAAAGAGTCTCATTGTATTACACCTCCGTTTCGACGGCATACTGCAGCCATGTCATCGACACAGTCCTGTAATGACAGCTGATGCTCGGCCTCGTAATTGTTAATTGAAAATTCAAGGCCTTTGAACCGTGACAAATAGTTGCATGCTTCCTTTCTTGAAAGCTTATATTGTCGGGCAAACAATCCCATACTCATTACAATATAGTGGATTACATCTTTGGTCGGCGCAGAGGGTGTTGTCAGTTCTACTTTTGCCTCCACGCCGAGAGCTTGAGACAGTTTGTTGATTGTGGAAAATGTTAAGCCTCTGCCATTTTCAATCTTGGAAATTTCTGATTTGGTTACTCCGACCTTATCGCCCAACTGCTCCTGGGTGAGACCAAGTTCTTTTCTTCGTTCAAGAAATAAAGCCCCTATTTCATCAAATCTATGTGTCATAGTCAAACCGTTTATTATGCGCAAAAGTAATAAAAAGTTTCTAATATTAGCAACAATTTTATGGGGAAATAAGTTTACTCCGACGAGTCTCACCGTTTTTAGCCTTTTCGTCGGCTGATAAATTATTCAGTCATCGTCACAACGGGCCGATGAATGTTTTGACAGGGTTGCCTCTTTCCAATTTCCTGAGTTATGATGACTGAGATGTTTTAAACGGCCTCGTGCCGTGTCAATGACTATAAGACGCCGGGCTTAAAGGTCCGGCGTTTTGTTTCCGGTCTGGCCGCGGTCTGGCCGGGCTGTTACAGGTCGCTGTCGGCGAGGTGGCGGGCGGCGGTGAGGTCGGTGAGGTGGTCGACGTCGATGACGGTGCCGAGGGGGTAGGGACGCAG
>USIN01000225.1 GCA_900554715.1 uncultured Bacteroidales bacterium | reverse complement strand
ACCAGACGTTTCTGATCGAGAGAAAGGCTGTCGAAGTCAGGCACTTTGTAGCGCAAAACCTCGATGTCGGCGAAGCGGTCGACAGTGTAGTCGAAGTCATCGTTCTCGACTTTACCGCCTTTGTTGCAGGAGGTCAGCATAATGGCGCTTGCTGTCATCAATGTCAGTAGTTTTTTCATTTGGATTTACATATAAATTGTATGTTACTCTACATATAAAATAAGTCCCTTGAGGTATTCGCCCTCGGGGTGATAGATGTTGACGGGATGGTCGGCCGGCTGGGTGAGCTGATGGAGGATGCGCACACGACGGCCTGTCTGTGCGGCGGCAGAAAAGACGGCCAGACGGAACTGTTCTTTGGTGACGGCCTGCGAACACGAGAAGGTGAAGAGCACGCCGCCGGGAGCGATCTTCTCGAAGCCGAGGGCATTGAGGCGCTGATAGCCGCGCAGGGCGTTGCGCAGGGCGCTGCGGTGTTTGGCGAATGCCGGCGGGTCGAGGACGATGAGGTCATACTCGCCCTTGTCCATGGCCTCGAGATATTTGAAGGCGTCCTCGGCAACAGCGGTATGACGCCCGTCGCCGGGGAAGTTAAGCTCGACGTTGGCGCGTGTGAGGGTGACAGCCTTGGCCGAACTGTCGACCGAGCATACTTTCGTCGCACCGCCGCGCATGGCGTAGAACGAGAAGCCGCCCGTATAGCAGAACATGTTGAGCACACGACGTCCGGCCGAATATTTCTCGAGCAGGCTGCGGTTGTCGCGCTGGTCGACAAAGAAGCCTGTCTTCTGGCCGCGCAGCCAGTCGACGTGGAACTTCAGACCGTTCTCCATGGCGATGTCGGTCTCGAAATCGCCGACGATATACTGGTTCTGCGGGTCGAGACGCGCCTTGTAGGGCAGCGTGGTCTCAGACTTGTAATAGACATTGCGGATATCGGCGCCGTCGAGGCTGACAAGGGCCTCAGCGATGATGTCGCGCGCATAGTGCATGCCCGGCGAATGGGCCTGCACGACAGCTGTATGGCCGTAGATGTCAATGACGAGTCCGGGAAGGAAATCGCCTTCGCCGTGGACGAGACGGAAGGCCGTGTTGTCGGGACGCATCAGCCCGAGGGTCTGACGCAGACGCAGGGCCTCGGCGAGACGTGTCCTGAAAAAGCCGGCGTCGACAGGAGTGTCGTCGAACGACAACATTCTGACGGCGATGCTGCCGATCTGGAAGTGGCCCACACCCATGACGCGGCCGTCATGAGCGACGACGCGGACGAGCGAACCTTCATCGACATCGTCGGGCATGGAAGTGAGAGCGCCCGAAAACACCCACGGATGGAAGCGGTCAAGAGACTCCTCTTTGCCGCGGCGCAGACGCAGCTCCCTGACGGGATTGGGATTTATTTCAGTCATTTTATCAATAGTCTGTAAATATCGTTACCGTTGGCATATATAAGCAAGAGGAAGAGGAAGGCCATGCCCACCATATTGGCATACTCGAGGAATTTTTCGCTGGGTTTGCGGCGAGTGACAATCTCGACGAGAAGGAAGAGTGTGTATCCGCCGTCGAGAGCGGGAATGGGTATGATGTTCATGAATGCGAGGATGACCGACAGGAAGGCCGTAATCTGCCAGAACGAATACCAGTCCCATGTGTCGGGGAAGAGGCTGCCGAGTGTGCCGAAGCCGCCGACGCTCTGGGCGCCCTCTTTGCTGAAGAGCAGCTTGAGCGACGAGACATAGCTGGTGAGGCGGTCGACGCCAATCTCCCATCCGCGGGGGATAGAGCCCAGGAGCGAGTACTCGACGGTCTCGACCTCGAAAATCTCATCGGGGGCGAGCATCTGGATGCCAATCTTGCCGGCGTCGCTGACGTCGACGTCGGCGACAGTAGCCTTGCCGGCGCGGATGATGCCGAGAGCAACGGTAGTGCCTTTGGCGGCCTGGAGGGCGGGCATAAACTCAGAGATGGCGGGGGTGAGTGTCGAGCCGACGCTGACGATGCGGTCGCCGGGGAGGAGGCCGGCTTTCTCGGCCGGCTCGCCGTTGACGGTCCTGGCGACGACAACTGGAATACGCACGGTCATCGGACGGTAGTCGCTGCCCTTGGTGGCGATGGTCTTGAGGAGGCCGTCGGTGACAGTGAGTGCGACAGTGTCTTTTTTATCGCGCAGCACCTCGACGACGGCGCCGGGCTGCATGATGTCCCAGGCGACGCTATAGTCTTTGGCATCGAGCTGACGGCCGTTGAGCGACAGGAGGATATCGCCGTCGCGGAAGCCTGCGTCGTGCATCTCGGCGCTGAAATCCATGCCTTCGGTCATGGCTCTGAAAGGCACGACGCGGTCGCCCCAGTGGAAGGCTATGCCGGCATAGATGACGATGGCGAGGATGAAGTTGAACAGCACGCCGGCGACCATGACGAGGAGACGCTTGTAGGCGGCCTTAGACCTGAACTCCCAGGGCTGGGGCTCAGACTCAAGGTCTTTGCTGCTCTTGGTCTCGTCGACCATGCCGGCGATGTCACAGTAGCCGCCGAGAGGCAGCCATCCGAGACCGTAGACGGTGTCGCGCCAGGTAGGCTTGCCGTCGGCACGGGGCTGACGGGGTTTGCCGACCTTAAAGGTGAGCCACGAGGTCTCGCTGCCGTTGCGGTCGTAGGCGATGACCTTGACGACGCCCTCGAGAGGGTAATACTTGAGAAGCGAGAAACCGGGATTGAAGAAGAGGTAGAAACGGTTGACCCTGATGCCGAAAATGCGGGCAAAAATATAGTGGCCGAACTCGTGGACGGTGACGAGTATCACCAGGGCCACGACGAGCTGCAGTGCTTTGATCCAGAATGATTCCATTAATTATCTATATGCTTTCTTTTTTAGTTTTCGTTAATCAGAGACTCGGCATAGGCGCGTGTCTCGCTGTTTGTTGCCACATAGTCGTCAAACGACGGGGCGGCAATGAAGGGTATGTGTGCGAGCGATTTCTCGATGAGACCGTAGATGTCGTAGAAGCCGATGCGGTCGCGCAGGAAAGCGGCGACGGCGATCTCGTTGGCGGCGTTGATGATGCAGGCCGCATTGCCGCCGCGGTCGAGGGCATAGCGCGCAAGAGTCAGGCAGGGGAAGCGCTCGTAGTCGGGAGCCTCGAATGTGAGCGTCGCCAGACGGTCGAGGGTCAGGGGGGCCTCGACGCCGTCAAGACGGGTGGCATCGCCCAAGGCATAGGCTATGGGCAGCTTCATGTCGGGACAGCCGAGCTGCGCTTTCATGGCGCCGTCGCGGAACTGGATGATAGACTGAGGATGGACGACGGCCTGTATCGCCGAGGCGTCGACACCGAAAAGCCAGCGGGCCTCGATGATCTCGAAGGCTTTGTTCATCATCGTGGCCGAGTCGACGGTAATCTTGGCTCCCATCGACCAGTTGGGATGTTTAAGGGCGTCGGCGGCCGTGGCTGTGGCGATGCGACTGCGCGACCATTGTCTGAACGGACCGCCTGAGGCGGTG
>USIN01000224.1 GCA_900554715.1 uncultured Bacteroidales bacterium | reverse complement strand
GTAGTCTGAGAAAGCAAACAGACGCGAGTTGAAGACGATGTTTGACGACATGCGCCACATAAGCTTGAACTCGGCCGACGAACCGAACTTATGGACCGTCTTGCGCCCCTCGGTGATGCCGTATGCCGTCTCGTCGATCTCCTCGTTGATACACGTGCGCATATTGTATGACAGAGGCGCGAGCGAAGCGTCGAATGAGAAATTCTTCTTGGGCGACACATAGTTATACGTCATACCGATACCGGCCGTGAGGTCGCCAGGAGAGAGAAGCGCCGACACCAGGTCGTGGGTGTTGCTCTTGTAGGAGTTGAGCAGCTGCGTCTTGAACTGCGCCGTCAGAGAGTAGTACCACCGGCTGGCGGCCTTTATACCGAGCGTCGTGTTGATCTGGAAGAGATCCTCCGAGATGCTGTAGTTGCGCAGACTGTCGTCGGGAGCGCTGTTGAGGCCGAGTTTATACTGGGCCGTCGTCTCGAAGAGGAGGTTGGGATGATACTCCTGATTGAGTTTCACATTATAATATATCTGGCCGAGCACATTGAGGTTGTTGTTGCCGCCCTGATACCAGTTGGGCGACACATAAGCCTGCGAGAACTGCAGCGACGTGCGGAAGTCTCTGATCCAATGGCGCTTCTTGACCTCGACGGGCTTGAGCGTCGTGCCGCCGACAGGAGCCTTGACCACCTCCTCGATGGTGATGGTGTGGTCTTCGGGATTCACCACAGCATGATAGACTTTCGGAGCCTCGGGCAGCATGTCGATGTTATACTTCACGAGGTCGGGTCGCCCGATGAAGAGATTGTAACGCAGGTTATCCATATTGCGGTTGACAAACTCCTCGTCTTCAATCCATTTCATATACTCCTTGCCCGTATAGAATTTCTCGTCGAGTCTGACTGTGTCGCGGAACTTATAGTGGTCGTATACCGCCGGGCGGAAGAAATAACGCGGCAGACGGGGAAGCACGATTGTCGTATCGATGACGATGCTGTCGCCGACAAGCCCGGGGCCGACCGTGTCGACCTCGGCCACGGCCTCGTCTTCCTCGACTACCGCCGAACTAAAATAGCGCGCCTGGGCCGACGCCATGAAAGCGACCATGACTAAAACCGCCGGCAACAAGGCCTTGAATATAGAAAGTCTTATCTTTACCATTTTTCAGTTGTTAGTTACGTTCTTGTATGCAATATAAATCGTGCAGACCCCGAAGGTCATGCGGCGGAACCGTGCGCCGGTGAAGCCCGATGCCTCCATGAGTGCCGTCATCGCCTCGCCCTGGGGCACGGCGGCGATGCTTTCGGGCAGATAGCTGTAGGCCCTGACATCTTTTGAGACAAGACGTCCCAGCGCGGGTATGATTGCCTTTGTATAAAGATTATAGAAAGGTCTGACGAGAGGATTGACAGGCGTCGAAAGCTCTACGACGCAAAGCATGCCGCCGGGAGCGAGCACCCGCAGCATCTCGTCATATCCGCGGTCGAGATGCTCGAAGTTTCTCACGCCGTATGCCACGGTGACGGCGTCGAAGCTGTCGTCGTCAAACGGCAGCTCGAGGCAGTCGCCCGCAGTGAGGCTGATGCGGCCGGCGAGGCCGGCGGCATCGATTTTGCGGCGTCCGATCTCGATCATGCCCTCCGAGAGGTCTATGCCCGTGACTGTCGCGCCGCCGATACGGCGCGCGAGGGCTATGGCGAGGTCACCCGTGCCTGTGGCCACATCAAGGATGCGGCGCGGACAGCGGCCGGCCACCGTTCTGACGGCGCGGCGGCGCCAGAGCTTGTCGATGCCGAAAGTCATCGCCCTGTTCATGAAGTCATAGGCGGGAGCTATCGTGTCGAACATCTCGCGCACCTGGCTGCCCTTGGCGCGGCTGTCGTCGTAGGGTTTTATTTTCTCGGCCCTGACTTCGGTCATGCTTTGAGGCGGTCGAGACAGTCGAGGACGTTGCGGGCGATGCGCTCTTCAAGGTGCTCTTCGGGAGCCTTGACGAAGGGTTTGCCGGTGATGCGCTCATAAAGCTCGATATAGCGCTCAGAGATACCCTCGCAGATGGCGGGCGTCATCTCGGGCACTTTCTGGCCCGGTTTGCCCATGAAGTTGTTCTCGATAAGCCACTGGCGCACGAACTCTTTCGAGAGCTGACGCTGCGGCTGGCCGAGCTCGAAACGCTCCTCGTAGCCGTCGGCATAGAAGTAACGCGACGAGTCGGGCGTATGGATTTCGTCGATGAGGATGACCTTGTCGGCGAGCTTGCCGAACTCATATTTGGTGTCGACGAGTATCAGACCCTTCTCGGCGGCCATGCGGGTGCCTATTTTGAAGAGTTCGCGGGTATAGCGCTCCATCACCTCATAGTCTTCGGCGCTGACGATGCCGCGGGCGATGATTTCCTCGCGCGAGATGTTCTCGTCGTGGCCGGCCTCGGCCTTGGTCGTCGGGGTGATGATTGGTTCGTCGAAACGCTGGTTTTCGCGCATGCCGTCGGGAAGCTTCACGCCACAGATCTCACGGGCGCCGGCGGCATATTCGCGCCACGCGCTGCCGGTGAGATAGCCGCGGATAATCATCTCGACACGGAAACCCTCACACTTATAGCCGACAGTCACCATCGGGTCGGGAACGGCAAGTTTCCAGTTGGGAACGACGTCGGCCGTGGCGTCAAGAAACTGGGCTGCGATCTGATTGAGCATCTGACCTTTATACGGAATGCCTTCGGGCAGGATTACGTCGAAGGCAGAGATGCGGTCGGTCGCCACCATCACAAGAAGACTGTCGTCAATCGTATAGACGTCGCGCACTTTGCCGTGATAGACTGCGGTCTGACCGGGAAACTTGAAATCGGTGTGAGTAAGAGTCGTTGCCATGTGAGAATTATTGGTTTATCGTTTGTTGGTTGTTTATTGTTGTTCTGTTTCAGCGTTTTGCCGCTCGCACTCCTTGTCGTAGCGCTCATAGGCCTCGACGATGCGCTGCACGAGCTGGTGGCGTATGATGTCTTTCTTGCCGAACTCTACGCGACCGATGCCCGGCACGTCCTTCAGCACCCTCAGCGCCTCGATAAGACCCGAGCGCGTCGAGCGCGGCAGGTCGATCTGGGTGACGTCGCCCGTGATTATCATCTTGGCGTTCATGCCTAAGCGGGTGAGAAACATCTTTATCTGATGCGTCGTGGTGTTCTGAGCCTCGTCGAGCACGATGACCGCGTCGTTCAATGTGCGGCCGCGCATAAATGCTAAGGGAGCGATCTGTATCACCTTCGTGTCCATATATTCGCGCAGCTTCACTGCCGGGATCATGTCTTCGAGCGCGTCATAGAGCGGCTGCAGATACGGGTCGATCTTGTCCTTCATGTCGCCGGGGAGGAAGCCGAGCTTCTCGCCGGCCTCGACAGCCGGGCGCGAGAGTATTATCTTGCGGGCCTCGCGGTTCTTGAGCGCGCGCACAGCTAAGGCTATCGCTACGTAGGTCTTGCCCGTGCCGGCGGGACCGAGGGCAAAAGTCA
>USIN01000223.1 GCA_900554715.1 uncultured Bacteroidales bacterium | reverse complement strand
CGCCACCCTCGAACTCGTCCGCGGCGAATGGCGCGGCTATGACTTCAACCTCAACAACCGCGGCGACCAGCCCGCCGAAGGCCAGCTTGACCTGTCGGTTGTCAACATCGAGGAAAACGCCGACCGCGAGCCGGTCAACTATGTGCTGCCGCCCGGTGTGACACGTATCACCGACCCGGGACAGAGCCAGATCACACAGCTCAACGAACAGTCTATGTCGATGAAAGTCACCGGGCTTGATGCCGGTGACGCCCGCGGCGTCTACCGCAACACCCAGCTTGACCTGCGCAACTACAGCCGCATGCAGATGTGGGTGCACGCAGAGGCTCTTATCGATGACGTCACCAATCTCAAGTCGGGCGAGCTTTCGATATTCCTGCGACTCGGCTCTGACGTCAAGAGCAATTATTATGAATATGAAGTGCCTCTGGCGCTGACGCCTCCGGGCAACTACAACCAGTATCTGACTTCTGACAGATATATCGTCTGGCCCGAGAGCAACTACATGAACTTCAATCTCCAGAGTCTCGTCGACCTCAAGAAAAAACGCAACGAGGCCAAACGCAACGAAGAGAACGGCGTCGGCTTTGCCACGCTCTTCACCGGCCGTGACCCCGACAACGAACACAACCGCATCGCCGTCATCGGCAATCCGTCGCTGAGCGATGTGCGCGTCATGCTCATAGGCGTGCGCAACAACTCGTCGACAACGAAAGACGGCATCGTCTGGGTCAATGAGTTAAAAGTCACCGACTTCAACGAAGAAGGCGGCTGGGCGGCCAAGGCCAATGCGACACTCAACCTGTCGGACATCGCGACGCTCAACTTCGGCACGCACATAGAAACCGCAGGCTTCGGCGGTGTCGACCAGTCGCTCAACGAGCGCCGTCTCGACGACTACCATCAGTATAACTTCGCCGTGCAGGGCGACCTCGGCCGTTTCCTCCCCGAGAAGGTCAAACTCCGCGCGCCGATCTATTACTCGGTCTCTAAAGAGAAAACCTCGCCCAAGTATAATCCGCTTGACCAGGACGTGCTGCTCAAGGACGCCCTCGACGGCTGCGCCAACAAGCACGAGCGCGATTCGATCGAGAGCTATGCCGTCGAACATTCGAAGATCGAGAATTTCTCTGTCTCGGGACTGAAATTCGATGTGCAGAGCAAGAATCCGATGCCCTGGGACCCCGCCAACTTCACGCTGAATTTCTCGTTCAGCAAACAGACCAAGATGGATCCGACGACCGAGTATGAATATACCAACGACTACCGCGGCTCGTTCCAGTATGCCTATACGCCTTATATCAAGGGCTTCAAACCGTTCAGCTTCATAAAATCGAAAGACAAGAACCTCAAGTTTATAAAAGACTGGGAGATACAGTGGCTCCCCAACAGCATCGCGTTCCAGACCAACATGTCGCGCTACTACTATGAGCAGCAGACGCGTTCAGAGACCGATGTCATGTTCCAGCTGCCTGTGTCGGTGAGCAAGAACTTCCTGTGGGACCGTCAGCTTTCACTGACGTGGAATATCATAAAGAGCCTTAGCCTTACATTCAACTCAAACACATCGGCACGCATCGAGGAGACTGTCGGCGCTGTCAACCGCAAGCTTTTCCCCGACAAATACCGCGAGTGGAAAGACACCGTCTGGCAGAGCATCCTGTCGATGGGTACGCCTTGGGCCTATAACCAGACATTCACCGGCCAGTACCGCGCGCCGTTCTCGAAGATACCGGCGATAGACTTCCTCACCGGCAACGTGAGCTATAACGCGACCTACAAATGGGACCGCGGCGCGACCATCGACGGCGTCAAGATAGGCAACACCATCGCCAATCAGGCGTCGTGGACGGCTGACGGACGCATAAACTTCGAGAGCATCTACAACAAGATACCTCTCTTCAAAGATGTCACCAAACGTTTTGCAAACACCCGCAAGACCGACACAAGGGCCAAACGCGCCAAGAAATTCGAACGCACATACAAGCTCTTGCCCGACACCAGTCTGACAATCAAGCATAATCTGCGCACTAAGAAAATCAAGGTTACGGCTGTCACTGTCGACGGCAAGCCGTTCGCCGTCAAATCGCGTCCGATCGACCAAAACAGTGTCGAGATTCTTACCCGCGGCGAGGACAATATCAAGTTTACAGTCACCGAGGTGCTCAAGGAAGAGCGTCCGCTTATGCGTGACATCGGCGAATATGCCCTGCGATTCGTTCTCTCGCCTCGCAATGTCTCGGTGCGTTACCGCAACACGCGGTCGATGACCATACCGCTGTTCGCGCCCGAAATCGGCAATATCTTTGGCCAGTCGAAGTCTTACGGGCCGATGTCGCCTGGTCTTGACTTCGCCTTCGGTTTCACCGACGAAAGCTATCTTGACAAAGCCCTGAAACGCGGCTGGCTGATCACCGACGACGGCCAGACCTCGCCGGCAATCATCTCTCACGGCACTGAGCTGAATGTCGAGGCCAACCTCGAGCTTTTCAAGGGCTTCAAAGTACAGCTGACGTTCAACCGCACCGACAACCGCAACTCGCAGATACAGTTTATGTATGCCGATATGCCGACATCGCTGTCAGGCTCATACACCAAGACACACTGCGCTCTGGCCTCAGCACTCAGGAGTTCGAACGCCAAGGACGGCTACCGTTCGGAGGCCTTCGACAAATTCCTCTCTGGCATTCCTGTCGTGCGTCAGCGCGTCGAGTCTCAGTATAACGGCATCAGCTATCCCGACGCCGGCTTTATCAAAGGCACGGCCCAGGCCGGCATCCCCTTCGATCCCGAGGTCGGCACCGTCAGCGAGACGTCGAGCGACGTGCTCATCCCGGCATTCATCGCCGCCTATACCGGCAAAGATCCGCGCAAGATCTATCTCGATCCCTTCCCGTCGTTCTCGGCTGTGCTGCCCAACTGGCGCGTCACCTATGACGGCCTTATCAACATGGGCAACATGAGGTCGATTTTCAAGACATTCACGCTGACACACGCATATCAGTGTACCTACTCGGTCGGCTCCTACAGTTCATATCTCAACTGGGTCAGCGCTGACGGCCAACGTCTGGGCTTCACGCTCGACGAGCTTACCGGGCGCCCCATACCGTCGTCGCCCTACAACATCTCGTCTGTAGCCATCACCGAACGTTTCGCGCCCCTTTTCGGCGTCAACGTCACGATGAACAACAATGTGCAGTTTAACGCCGAATACCGCGACCAGCGCACGCTGACACTCAACACCTCGGCCGGACAGATTGTGGAGACCACAAGCAAGCAGCTGCAGATAGGCGCGGGATGGAAGATAGCGAACTTCAACAAGGTGATAAAGATCGGAAGCAAGCAGGGCAACGTATCGAACGACCTGACGCTGAACCTCGACTTCTCGTATGCCAACAACCAGTCGCTGATCCGTCGTATCGAGACCGCCTACACGCAGGCCACACAGGGAACGAGCACTTTCTCGGTCAACTTCATGGCAAGCTACATACTGAGCAAGCGAATCACGCTCTCGG
>USIN01000222.1 GCA_900554715.1 uncultured Bacteroidales bacterium | reverse complement strand
GCTTGCGCAGACGCAGCGACGGGTCGACATCGCTGTAGAGGTCGTCGAGAGTTTTATGTCCGCAGCGGTCGAGCATCGCGCTGATGTCGGCGTCGCTGTGGGGAAAATAACGATGTATCGACATGAGAGTCACGCTTTTATGTTAATGTTGCTCTGAAGCGCAGAGTTTGGCGTAATCTTCGGGGCTGAGGAGGCTGTCGAGTTCTGACGGGTCGGTCATCTCGACCTTGATGATCCAGTTGGCCATTGGGTCTTCGTTGAGCAGACGGGGGTTGTCGATGAGGTGCTCGTTGATTTCAACGACAGCACCGCTGACAGGTGAGAACAGGTCGCTGGCGGCCTTGACGCTCTCGACGGCACCGAAGTCTTCGCCCTTGACTACGTCGTCGCCGTCTTCGGGCATGTCGACATAGACTACGTTGCCGAGGCTCTTGGCTGCGAATTCAGAGATGCCGATATAGGCTACATTGCCTTCTACGCGGGCATATTCGTGGGTCGGAAGATAATAGATATTGCTCATGGTTCTGATATTTTTGAGTTGTTATTTTTTATAGTTGGGTGAATAGAATCGTTTTTTTACAACAACGGCCGGAAAGACTTTGTTGCGCACCCTGACCTGCAGCGGAGTGCCGACGGCCGCGTGCGGTGTGTCGACAAGAGCCATCGCCAGATTGCGGTCGAGGCTGATCGAGTGGTAGCCTGTCGTGACTGTGCCGACTTTGTTGCCGTCGGCATCGAGCACGTCATAGCCGTGGCGGGGTATGGCGCGTCCGTTTACCTCGAGACCGACAATCTTGCGTCGCGGTCCTCCGGCCTTTATGGCGGCGATGGCGTCGCGGCCGATGAATTCGTCTTTGTCGAGTTTGACGAAGATGCCCAGTCCGGCTTCGATGGGCGAAATCTCGTCGGTCAGCTCGTCGCCGTAGAGCGGCAGTCCGGCCTCGAAACGCAGGGTGTCGCGGCAGCCGAGGCCGCAGGGAGCGACGCCGGCGTCGATGAGCTTCTGCCAGTGGCGGCGCACTGTCTCGGGCCGCGCGTAGATTTCAAATCCGTCTTCACCCGTATAGCCGGTGCGGCTGACGATGATGTCAGAGCCGTCGGTCGGGTCGGCGACGTGTTTGAATGTATAGAACGCCAGATCAGAGCCGTCGATGCCGAGCACCTTGCCGAGCACTTTCTCGGCGTCGGGCCCCTGAAGCGCCAGTTCGCCCCAGTCGTCGCTGCGGTTGTCGATGACGACGTCATAGCCGGCGGCGTGTTCTTTTATCCAGGCGTAATCTTTGTCGATGTTAGAGGCGTTGACGACCAGAAGGAAGTCATTGTCGCCCTCTTTGTAGACAAGAAGGTCGTCGACGGTGCCGCCGTCGGGGTGAAGCATCATGCCGTAGACGGCTTTGCCGGCCTCGGCGGAGTTGATGTCGTTGGTGAAGATATGGTTTACAAAACGGGCTGCGTCAGGGCCGTTGACAAAAATCTCGCCCATGTGAGAGACGTCGAAGACGCCGCATGCCGTTCTGACGGCGCGGTGTTCTTCTTCAATGCCGGCATACTGAATCGGCATGTCAAAGCCGCCGAACGGGCTCATGAGAGCACCTAAGGCGCAGTGTTGGTCGTGAAGACAGGTTTTCTTTAGTTCGTCCATGGTAGTATTTTGATTTAATCGAGAATTATTCTGATGAGGTCGTCGGCTTTCAGTCCGGCGATGACGGAGCCGCAGTCAGTTTCGGCGATGGCGTCGGCCAGTGCCGCCGGTGTGGCTTCCGCGCCTTTGATTTTGTCGAGCAGCGAATCGAGGTCTCCGGTAATGAAGAAGTCGCCGTGCATCTCGATGTCGCGGATGCGGTCGCCGTCACGCTCAATGTCGATGTTGAATTCGCCGACGCCTTCGATGCGGCGGTCTTTCGAGATGCTGCGCGCGTTGCGCCGGCCATAAATCCATTCGCGGGTGTAATAAGGCTGCGACATCTCCTCGATCTCTTCGACCTGCGAGGCCGAGAGCTGCAGAGTGCTGTCGGCGAGATATCGGGTGGCATAATCGATAAATTCGTTTATATCTATGTCGAGATGGCGGCAGAGTGTCGTTATGTGTGACTCGACGGAGGCAACCTTTTTAGATTCGAGTTTCGACCGCGAGGGGGTGATGGCTCCGGCCATGTGGGCGAGGTCGGTGTCATAGAGCATCGTGCCGTGGACGATGCTGCGCCCCGGCAGGTGATAGAAGGCGTTGCCCGAGACCTTGCGTCCGCCGACGGTGATGTCGTTGCGTCCGCCGGCCTCGGCGTCGAGACCGAGCGACTGCAGCATGCGGGCCACTAAAGACGTATAACGGCTGAAAGTGGTGACGACCTGCTCCGAGGGCGTGATGAACGAGAACATGATGTTGCTGCGGTCGGCGAAGACACATCCGCCTCCGCTGTGGCGCCGGTAGAACGCGATGCCGTGACGCCGGCAGTAGTCGAGATCGACTTCCTTGTCTATGTCCTGGTTGCGTCCGAAGATTACCGTCGGGTCAACCTGCCAGGTGAAAAAATAATCGCCCGCGGGCAGACGTCGCGCAATCCATTCCTCCATGGTCAGGTAGAACGGAAGCCTGTGCGGGCTGCTGTCGGGCAGTATGACGTTTATCATGGTTGTTTCAAATTATCCCCAAATGTAGCGATTGTTATCTCAAAAACCAAATAAAACACGGCTTTTCATTGAGAATAAAATTTCGTACCTTTGCAGGTCAAAATCACAACTCATGATATCAATAAACAATCTGTCTGTAGAATTCAGTGCGAAATCGTTGTTTGACAATATCAATTATGTCATCAACCCCAAGGACAAGATAGCTCTTGTCGGCAAGAACGGCGCCGGGAAATCGACAATGATGAAATGTCTCTTTGGAACCTATCAGAAAGATGAGGGGACAATTATATTAGATGGCCGGGAAGTGAATTTTTCTGGACCGAAAGATGCACTGGAAAATGGCGTAGCGATGGTACACCAGGAATTGAACCAGTGTCTGGAGAGAAGTGTTATCGACAATATGTTTCTTGGTCGATATCCAAAAAACTCTTTTGGAGTTGTTGATGAAGCAAGAATGAAAAAGGAAACATCAAATCTGTTCCGTCAACTTGGAATAACTGTGAACCTGACTCAGCCAATGAAGAAAATGTCTGTGTCACAGCGCCAGATGTGTGAAATCGCGAAAGCAATTTCATATCATTCTAAGGTGATTGTATTAGATGAGCCAACATCATCACTTACAGCACCAGAGGTAGAAAAGCTTTTCAAAATGATGCGTCAGTTGAAAGCACAGGGAATTTCACTGATTTATATTTCACACAAGATGGACGAGATTTTTGAAATTTGTGATGAAATATCAGTTCTTCGAGATGGAAGTCTTGTTATGACTAAGGATAGTAAAGATACTGATATGAATGAGCTGATCGCAGCGATGGTAGGACGAGTTCTTGAGAATCGTTTCCCACCTGTAGATAATCAGCCGAAAGATGTTGTGTTGTCGGTTCAGCATT
>USIN01000221.1 GCA_900554715.1 uncultured Bacteroidales bacterium | reverse complement strand
TGTATGAAAGGAAAAGAATTTTTCACCACGCGACGCACGGTCAGAAATTATTCCGGCCGCCACATCAGCGACGAGATGCTGGCCGAGATGCTCGAAGCGGCGAGCCATGCCCCCACTACCGGCAACATGCAACTCTACAGTGTCATAGTCACCCGCAACGAAGACATGAAGAAAGCGCTCGCTCCATGCCATTTCAATCAGCCGTCGGTAATGTCGGCCGATGTCGTGCTGACTTTCTGCGCCGATTTCAACCGTTTCGTCAAATGGTGTGAATGCCGCGATGCAAAGCCGGGCTACGACAATTTTCAGTCATTTATGACTGCCGTGCTCGACACAACCATTCTCGCCCAGCAGTTCGCAACGATAGCCGAAGCAAACGGCCTCGGCTGCTGCTATCTCGGCACAACAACCTACAACGCGCCTCAGATTGCCGAAACCCTCGGGCTGCCCGACAGAGTCGTGCCTGTGACCACACTGACCGTAGGCTATCCCGCATCAATGCCGGCTGTAAGCGACCGCATCCCCGCGGCAGCATTTATACATAACGAGCGGTATCAAGACTATACACCCACGCGCATCGACAGCATATATGCCGAAAAAGAAGCCCGCGAAGACTCAGCGCGCTTTATAGCCGAAAACAACAAGGAAACTCTTGCGCAGGTATTTACAGACGTCCGCTATCCCAAAACCAACAACGAACACTTCTCTGAAGTCTACAGAGAATTTATCGAACGTAAAAAATTCAAGATTTAGAGCCCACCCGATATCATGCCTCCATGAGCGAGGCTTCTATCGTCGAGACATCGTCGCGCAGCTGCTTCTCAAGCGTCAGACGCTCCTCAATGCTGTTGCACGCATAGATGACGGTCGCATGGGTGCGGTCGATGCGCGCACCGATGGCCTTGAGCGACATATTGGTCAGTTTCTTGGCAAGGTACATTATCATCTGACGGGCATCAGAAATCTCACGCTTGCGCGATTTTGTGAAGAGCATGTCAGACTTGATACCGTAGTATGAGCTGACGTGTTCGGCGATAAGCTCGAAGTTGACCTGACGGCGGCTGATCTTCACATAATTAGACAGAACGTTCTTTGCCAGATCCACATCGACCTCACAGTTGTTGACCGTAGCATGGCCGATAAGCGAGACGACGATACCCTCGAGCTCACGGATACTGTCGGTAATGTTGGCTGCGATAAGATCAATAACATCGCCAGAGAGCGACAGACCGTCCTGTTCAGATTTCTGAATCAACACCTCACGGCGTAAGACCGGGTCGGGGCGACCAAGCTCGACCGACATGCCCCATTTGAAACGCGACAGCAGACGGGCCTCGAATCCTTCCATATCAGAGGGTGCACAATCACTTGAAAGAATAATCTGTTTGTTGTTCTGGTGCAGATGGTTAAAGATATGAAAGAAGGTGTTCTGGGTGGCAGGCTTGCCGTTGAGATCCTGGATGTCGTCGACAATCAGGGTGTCTATGCTCTGATAGAAATAAAAGAAGTTATTAATCTCGCCTTTGAGGCGTGCGGCTGTAAACTGGCTCTCGAAAAGACGGGCGGTGACATAGAGCACTCTCGCTGTCGGATTCTGCTCTTTGATTCTGATGCCGATAGCCTGAATGAGATGGGTTTTACCCACACCTGTCGGACCGAAGACAAACAGAGGGTTGAAAGTCTTACATTTCGGGTCCATGGCTATTGACTCGCCAATCGACTGGGCTATTTTATTGCTCTCACTGACGCAGTAGTTCTCAAAGGTATAGCGCGGATTGAGCTGCGGGTCGATGGGCTGGAGATCGATGGGCTTGAACGGGTTGGCCGGCATGGCGTTTTTTGACTGCGCCATGATGGCAGGCGACGGAGCGTTGGCACGCACACTGACGACAGTGTCGGGCTGGCTCTGAATCTGACGATACTTATATATAAGCTTGTAGCCGTCGCCATAAACTTTGCGGATAGCAGCGCCAAGAACCGATAAGTAGCGCTCTTCGATAATGTCTGCGACATACGACGACTGAAGCATCAGATAGATGTTGTTATCACTGACACTTGCCGTTATCGGACTGAACCACGCGTCATATTGCGCGGCCGGAATATTATCCTTTATAAAAAGGAGGCACTCCTGCCATTTGTCGTTGTTGACATTTTCCATTACCATTTTGGTATTGATTGTTGTTTTATCGGTTACTTTGCGAAAACAAATTTCATGTTTTTTTTTCTAAAAAAATAGCCCGAAAATATTTGGCTTTCTTAATTATTTGATAACGTTATAGTCATCAACCGATTAAACCGAGCACAATAGAGGCGTTATTCGCGACAATCTAATATTTTCACAATCAACTATGGAACAAATGATTAAAAAGAAAACTTTATGTTCCACAATAACGGCCCCGAAGTGATTCGAGGCCGTGAAACGTCGTCAACCGCTATGTTTTAACAATTGAAAACCGATTAAAGTGTCCCGGCGCTTATTTGAAACGGTTTCAAATAAGCACCACGGGGCGTTTAAAGCAGTTTTATGCTTATATATCGTTTGGGATTCTCTTTGATATCTTTCAGAAGGGCGTCGAGAGCCTTGACCGTTTCATTGAGATTGTCATAGAGAGCAGGGTCATTGGTGAGCTTGCCGACAGTCGAATCAGAGTTGTTGAGCTGCTCTGAAAGCTGTCGCAGATTGGCCGTGACAACCGCAAGGTCGGCGGTCAGCGAATCAATCGGAAGCTCTTTGAGCTGAGACGAGAGCTGGGCGAAGTCACCCGACATCGAAGCCACATTACCGGTGATGGTCTTGACATCGGCCGTGATAGGCTGAATCGAAGCCATAGCAGTGGCAAGCCGCGCCGTCGTTTTCTCGAGATTGGCGGTGATGGCGTCGAGGCGTTTGACCGAAGCCATGACTGCCTGGTCGCTGACAATCTTGTTTATATTGGTAAGGAGGGTGTCGATTTTAGGAAGAACCGATTCGACCGAGGGCATCAGTTTGCCGTTGACGCTCTCCATCAGTCCCGATGCGTTTTCAGCGACAAGCTCCGAACCGACCTCAAGGAAATCCTGATTCTTTGCCATATCAAGGACAATAGAAGCCGTGCCGAGCAGGTCGGTCGTCAGAACAGCTTTCGTGCCGGCGGGAACTTTCAGTGATTTGTCGAGCGCAATCTCGACCATGACATGGCCGGGATTGTCATATTGATACTCGATTTCTCTTACCTGACCGATTTTATATCCGTTGACCGTCACGGGAGCCGAGATGGCAAGCCCCTCGACATTGGTGTACACGGCGGTATAATAGTTGGCCGCCTTAAACATATTGATGCCTTTGAGGTAGTTGACACCAAAGAACAGAATCGCGAGCGCCACCAGGACAATAAGTCCGATCAGTAATTCTTTGCGTAAAAGTTTGTTCATTTTTATATTTTCGTTTGTTTATTTTATTCGTTTGCCGTTGCGTGTCTTAATTATAAACGCTTTGGGATAGCGTTTTTTGATTTTAGCGAGATATTTCTTTGCTTTCTCGTGCGAATCAAACTGACCGCAATAGTAGTTATAGTA
>USIN01000220.1 GCA_900554715.1 uncultured Bacteroidales bacterium | reverse complement strand
TTCAGCATCAGCCACGACAGCACGGTCGTCATGCTCGGCTCATGCTTCACCGACAACATCGGCGAACGCCTGCGCCGTGACGGCTTCAATGTATGCTCCAACCCGCTCGGTCCCCTGTACAATCCGCTCTCTCTTGCCGACTGCGTCAGAAAACTCATCGACGGTTACCGCTACACGACCGACGACTTATATAGTGACGGTCAGGGCACAAAGCATTGTCTCGACTATGCGTCACGCTACAGCTGTGCCGACGCCGGAACATTGCTCGCCCGGGTCAACAACGATTTCGACTCATTAAAAAACGCTTTTGACGAGGCCGACGCGCTGATAGTCACATTCGGCTCGGCCCACGGCTACTATATGGCCGACGACAGCCGACGGCTTCCGGTCGGCAACTGCCATAAGCTCGACGACCGACTTTTCAATCAGCAGATGATAGACACGGAGACGATAACCGAAGCCTGGCAACCGCTTCTTCGCGACCTCGTCGCAAAGAAAAAGAACGTCATACTGACCGTCAGCCCGATTCGCCATCTCGCATACGGACTTGCCGGCAATTCACTGACCAAAGCACGCCTTCTGCTTGCCTGCGAACGCCTGAGACAATACGCCGATTATTTCCCGGCCTTCGAAATTATGATTGACGACCTGCGCGACTACCGTTTCTATGACGCCGACATGAAGCATCCGTCAGCCGTGGCCGTCGACTATATTTATGAACTCTTCGGCAAGATATATTTCAGCGACGCTACAGCCGCCCAAGCCCTCGCCTGCCGCCGTATTGCCAAAGCAGCCCTACACCGCCCCATCAGGCAGGATTAATAAAGCACATCAATTGATATGAACGCAAAACTTTCGACATTAGCCACATATTGCGGAGTCGACATCGACTCTGACAGGGATATAAAAAACATACTGACCGACAGCCGTTCGAGCGCCGACACCACCGACGCTCTCTTTTTTGCGATACGCACCGATGTCAATGACGGCCACCGCTACCTCGCCGACCTCTACCGCAGGGGCGTGCGCGCCTTTGTCGTCGACCACATCCCCGACATCATGCTTCACGCCGCTGACGCCGACTTCATTGTCGTCGACAACGTCAGCCGCGCGCTCAAACAGATTGCGCGCCGGGTCAGAGAAGAATTCAAGATACCCGTGGTCGGCATCACCGGCAGCCGAGGCAAAACGGTAGTCAAAGAACTGCTCTTCCACGCCCTCACCAAGGCCGGCGTAAAAGTAGCGAGAAGTCCCCGCAGCTGGAACTCACAACTGGGCGTACCCCTCTCGATATGGCAATTAGAACCTGACACCGACATCGCTGTCTTCGAAGCCGGCATAGACCGCGTCGGGCAGATGGCCGGCCTCGCCGAAATCATCAGGCCTAACATCGGTATAATGACAGAAATTACCGACGAGCACGACAACGGTTTCACCTCCCGCGAAGAGAAAATCGTCGAAAAAGCCGCGCTGTTTTCGAGCTGCGACACAATAATCTGCCCGGCAGCCGACACTGTCGCCTGCGACATAATCAAAAGTCTATATCCCGGCAAGACAGTCATCTGCGTGGGTTCGGGAGACAACCTAAACCGCTCGCTCGCTGCGGAGGCGCTGAAAGTGCTCGGATATGACCCGACACTCGCCAACGACATCGACGAAGTCTCGACTCGCCTCGATGTCTACGACGGTGTCAATGACTGCCTGATGATATACGACGAATTCAGCAACGACCTCGACTCTGTAGGACGCGCCCTCGACTTCATGATGCGCAGAACCACGACATCGCGGCGCAACACCCTTATCACAGGAGACTTGCTTCATCGTCCTGATGCCGACACACAGAAACTCTACCGACAGTTCGCCGACATGCTCAAGTCGCGCGGCATCGACCGTCTTATAGCCATCGGTGAAGAAATCGGCAGACATGCCGACGCATTCGACCCGATGATGGCCGCTGAATTTGTCAGCGATACAGAGCGGTTTATCAGCGACTATGACATATCGCGTTTCGACAGCGAGCTGATACTCATCAAAGGCGACAAAGATTTCGCCGCCATCAAAGATTTACTCGAAAAGCCCCGCCACCAGACAATTTTCGAAGTAAATCTCGACTCGGTCGTCCACAACTACAATGCATTCAAGACCCTCGTCAGGCCATCGACCGGCATCATCGCCATGGTGAAGGCATCGGCCTACGGCACCGGCTCACTTGAAATCGCCAAGACGCTTCAGAGCCAGGGCGCGTCATACCTGGCCGTGGCCGTCGTCGAAGAAGGTGTCGCCCTGCGCCGAGCCGGAATCACCATGCCCATCATGGTTCTCAACCCCATGACAACCAACTATCAGGCCCTGTTCAACTACCGTCTCGAACCCGCCGTCTTCTCACTGCGCGAACTCGACATACTGCTTGAACACGCACGTCTTCACGACATGCACGGCTATCCCATACATATCAAGCTCGACACCGGCATGCACCGCGTCGGATTCATCCCCACGGAAATCGAAGCCCTCGCCAAAGTTCTGAACGGGACTGACCGCGTCGCGACATCATCGGTCTTCTCGCACCTCGCCACAGCCGACTGTCTTGACGAAAATGCCTACACCAAAAGCCAGTTCGACAGCTTTGAGGCTATGACGGGACGACTGAAGACTCTGCTCAAAAACGACTTCAGACGCCATATACTCAACACCGCCGGCATCATGCGATTCCCTGTGTATCAATATGATTTCGTGCGTCTCGGTATCGGTCTATACGGCATCTCGCCCCTGCCGCCCGAAGAAACGCATATCGACCTTCGGCCTGTCGCCAGCCTAAGCTCGACTATCATATCGCTCAAGACCTGGGATGCCGATACCACGATAGGCTATTCACGTCGCGGACAAGTCAAATCTCCGTCTGTCATAGCTACGATACCCATAGGCTATGCCGACGGCATTGACCGCCACTTCGGCTGCGGCTGCAGCACGTTTATCGTCAACGGCAAGCCTTGCCCTACCATCGGCAATATCTGCATGGACCTATGCATGATCGATGTCACAGGGGCCGACGCAAAAATAGGCGACCGCGTAGAGATATTCGGCAAAGAAGCCCCCGTCGAAAACCTTGCCACAGCCCGCGGCACCATACCATACGAGATTCTGACATCTGTCTCGCCACGCGTCCATCGTATCTACTACCGTGAGTAAAACATCCCGAGAAAATTACTTGTATCACCACTTAAACAGATATTTACACTTATAGCGGCAGACCTACGCATTCATTACGGCTGTCTAAGGCGCTACCGAGAATGTCTACACATTTAAATTTTGTATGTAAATATTAAAAAATATTTTATATCAGGAGGAATAAAACTATGAAGAAGAAATTTAAACTGATGGATCTGGACTGCGCTAATTGTGCTGCAAAGATGGAGGACGCTATTAAGAAACTTGACGGTGTAAATGATGCAACTGTCAGCTTTATGATGCAGAAACTGACTTTGGATGCAGATGATGACCGTTTTGATGAGATCCTGAAAGAAGCAGCCGAGATCTGTAAGAAAGTAGAACCGGATTGCGTTATTTTA
>USIN01000219.1 GCA_900554715.1 uncultured Bacteroidales bacterium | reverse complement strand
TCGTCAGATACGTGTTTCCATTTGTTCTCGTCGTTTTTGGCAAATGTCACGAATGCACCTGCACCGCCATAGAGAGTTGCGTTGTAGATGCGGCCGGGACGATAGCCACACCACCAGTTGGTGAGGTTGATCATTACGTCGACCTGAGGACCGAATTCGTTGAATTTCTCTTTATAGAGGCCGTCGGTCATGTGCTCGTCGGTGAGACCGTAACCGCGGTTTTCAGTCAGACCTTTGAGACCGAGGTAGCTGACACCGGCACGAAGACCGATGATCGGGCTGAACCATTTGCCTACATAGATTGAAGCTGCGGGTGAGAAGCGGTCCATAAGGTTGCGCTTCGAGTCGAAGCTTGAGAAATAGATGCCGGCACCGCCTTCAGCTGTGATAAACCAGTTATCCTGGAAACGGTTGAACAGATAGCCTTGCGAGGGATCGTTAACATAGGTAATCTCCTTTGCAGATTCCTGTGCTACAGCAGCCTGTCCCATGAAAAGGGCGCAAGCAAGTGCTAAAATTGTGGCTTTTTTCATAAGATGATGAATTATTTAGAATTGATTTAGTTATATTTTAAGCCTATTTGGAGGCGCTAAGTTAACACTTTTTTCTTATTTAAACTAAAAAATAATAAAAAATGTTCTGTGTGACTATTGTTTTTTATCAGAATTGGTCTGTTTTTCAGCGTCCAAGATATTTTTTGACCTCGTGGAGGATGTTCTCGGGCGTGAAACCGAATTTTTCGTCCAGCACTTTATACGGGGCCGAGGCGCCGAACCGGCTAAGACCGTAGACTTTGCCGTTGAAGCCGTTGATGAGCTTGAGGGTGACGGGCAGCCCGGCTGTGAGACCGAAGTGGGGCAGTCCGGCAGGCAGCACTGACAGGCGGTAAGCCTCGTCCTGGATGTTGAACAGACCCGACGAAGGCATCGACACGACGTTGGCGCTGATGCCTTCGGCTTTCAGAAGTTCGGCTACGTTGCAGAGAAGCGACACTTCAGAGCCGTTGGCGACGAGAATGACCTCGGGAGACTGTGATTTTATGACGGTGTAGCCGCCGCGGCGTGTGCCGAGGGCGTCGGTGTAGCGGTCGCCGCTCTGTGAGGGCAGGTCGGAGACATCCTGGCGGGTGAGCACGAGAGCCGACGGGGTCTCTTTGTTTTCCATCGCCATTTCCCAGGCTATTGTCGTCTCGGCGCTGTCGGCGGGACGCAGGGCGAGCATCGACGGACGGCCCTCGAAGTTGGTGATCTCTTCGAGCAGACGCAGCTGTGCTTCCTGCTCGACAGGCTCGTGGGTCGGGCCGTCCTCGCCGACGCGGAAGGCGTCGTGCGACCAGATATACTTGACAGGGAGCGACATCAGCGCCGACATGCGCATCGCCGGTTTCATATAGTCTGAGAAGACGAAGAATGTGGCGCAGGCGGCATAGACGCCTCCGTGCAGGGCGATGCCGTTGCAGATGGCTGCCAGCGTCAGCTCTGACACGCCGGCGTGGATAAACGCGCCGCTGAAGTCTCCGTTGACAAAAGCGCCCGTCTTTTTCAGGAACGCTTCGGTCTTGTCGCTGTTGGCCAGGTCGGCCGAGCCTACGATCATGTTGCCGACTTTCTCGCCGAGCACAGAGAGCACGTCGGCCGAGGCTGTGCGGGTCGCCACGTTTGCCTTGTGGGCGATGGCGCGGTAGTCGATTTCGGGGAGCCGGCCCTCGAGATAGCTCTTAAGCGTGGCTGCCTTGTCGGGATTTGCCTCGCTCCAGCGGGCAAACTCCTCGCGGCGGCGTGCGACAATCTCGCGAAGTTCGTTGTTGCGTCGGGCGTATAGTTCGGCGACGTCGTCGAAGACGACCCAGGGATTCTCGGGGTTGCCGCCGAGATTCTTTATCGTGGCGTTGACGTCGGCGCCCGATTTGCTCAGGGGCTGCCCGTGGGTCGAACACTGGCCTTCGAAGTTTTTGCCTTCGGCGGTGACGGCGCCGAGACCCATGCGGGTGTTGCCGATGATGAGCACGGGCTTCTCCTTTTCATTATGCGCGCGCGTGAGGGCGTCGGCGATGGCGGCGGGGTCATTGCCGTCGATTTCAATCACATGCCAGTGCCATGCGCGGTATTTGGCGGCGTAGTCCTCGCGGTCGACCTCGTCGACGTCGGTCGAGAGCTGCACCTTGTTGCTGTCATAGAACATTATCAGGTTCGACAGTCCGAGGTAGCCGGCGATGCGGCCCGCGCCCTGCGAGATCTCTTCCTGGATACCCCCGTCCGATATGAAGGCATAGGTCTTGTGGGCCACGACTTCGCCGAAGCGTGCGGCAAGGAAGCGTTCGGCTATGGCGGCGCCGACGGCCATGGTGTGGCCCTGGCCGAGCGGACCCGATGTGTTTTCGATGCCGCGCGAGGGATCGACTTCGGGATGGCCCGGTGTGACGCTGCCCCACTGGCGGAATTGCTGGAGCTCGGCCAACGTATATTTACCTGTCAGGGCGAGCACCGAGTAGAGCATCGGCGACATGTGGCCCGGGTCGAGGAAAAACCGGTCGCGTCCGAACCATGTCGGGTCGTCGGGATCTGTTACAAGGAATTTCGAGTAAAGGACATTGACAAAGTCAGCGCCTCCCATAGCTCCGCCGGGATGACCGGATTTGGCTTTTTCGACCATGGCGGCTGTCAATATTCTGATATTGTCGGCCGCGTGAGTTAATACGTTGGGTTCCATTAAAATTAACGTTGCTGTGTTAAAATTTTGTTCAAAATTACAACATTTGGCCCAATGTGGCAATTTTTTAACGCTTGATTTTATAAACAACGCCCTGCCGGAGGCGAAAGTTTATAAAAAACAGGCCCGCGACCGGAGCCGCGGGCCTGACTTGGTCTTATCTCAGGCGGATGTTATCAGAGGTTGAGCGCATCGACGTCGTCTTCGACAGGAATGTCGGTGTTGACGTTCTTAGAGCCTGCCACTGCGTAGAACAGCAGGTAGGCGAGCATGGCGACGGGGAGCCAGTAAGACACCATGTAGCCGACGTTTGTGGCGATATAGTTCTGGATGAGAGGCATGACGCCGCCACCGACAACCATCATCATGAAGATGCCCGAAGCCTGGGCGGTGTATTTGCCGAGACCCTCGACTGCGAGATTGAAGATGCCGCCCCACATCACAGAGGTGCAGAGGCCGCAGAGCACCAGCATGAGCGCGCTGACAGGAACCTGAGCCATGGCGAAGCCTTCTTCGACACTGTAGGCGGGCATAGACACACGCAGCGACGACGGCAGTACGATGGCGAGCACGATCAGGAAGATAGCTGCCGTAGATGTGGCGATGAGCTGGGTGCGGCTCGATACCTTGCCCGAGATGACGCTCGATGTCAGACGGCCGACAAGCATGAGCAGCCAGTAGATGGCGGCAACGGCGCCTGCGACGGCGGTGGCGTTGATCTCGATGCCCGATGCTTTAGAATCAGACAGATAGAAAATGAGTACGCCGGGGATGCCGACCTCGATGCCGACATAGAAGAAGATGCCCACGACGCCGAGCACTGTGTGGCGGAAGCTCCACGGGCTGTGGGTATAGGCCACT
>USIN01000218.1 GCA_900554715.1 uncultured Bacteroidales bacterium | reverse complement strand
CTACAGACGATGCTTTCTGACCGATAGCGACATAGACGCAATAGACGGGCTTGCCTGCCTCGAAACACTGACGCTGGTTGATGATGGTGTCAATGGCGATAGCTGTCTTGCCGATCTGACGGTCACCGATTATAAGCTCACGCTGACCGCGGCCGATGGGCACCATAGAGTCGACGGCCTTGATGCCGGTCTGGAGCGGCTGTTTTACCGGCTGACGGTAGATGACACCGGGAGCCTTACGTTCAAGGGGAAGGTTGATGAGGTCGCCCTTGATCGGTCCGTTGCCGTCGATAGGTTCGCCAAGCACATTGATGACGCGTCCGAGGAGACCTTCGCCGACGGGAATAGAGGCGATTTCGCCGGTGCGTTTGACAGTCATGCCCTCGGAGACTTTATTGACGTTGTTCAGGAGGATGACGCCGACATTGCTCTCTTCGAGGTTGAGGGCGACGCCCTTTACACCGTTTTCAAACTCGACCAGCTCGTTGGCGCAGACATTGTCAAGGCCATATACATGGCAGACGCCGTCACCGACTTCGAGCACAGAGCCTACTTCTTCAAAAGAGACTTTTGAATTAATACTCTCAAGTTGTTGTTTTAAGACTTCAGAGATCTCGCTTAGATTAATCATTGTTATGCTTTGGTAAAGATTTTCAAATTAATTAAGGAGCGCCAGGCGCAGCTGTTTGAGTTGATTTTTGACAGAGGCATCAAGACGCCTGTTGTCGATATTGACGGTAAAACCGCCTATGAGCGACGGATCGACTGTCGAGGAATATTCCATTTTGCCACCGTCAAGACGGTCTTGAATCAGCTTCTTGAGACGCTCTTCTTCGGATGGATCCAGTTTGCCGGCAGATACCACATCGACACGATAAATATTATTCTGACGGCGATAAATAGCCCTGTAGTCGCGGGCGACAGCAGCGGCGAAACCGATTCGGCCGTTGTCAGCAAGCAATTTCAGGAAATCGCAGTATGTGCAGTCCTTGTCTGTGGCGCCGGCGGCAGTCATCAGCAGGCTGAGTTTGTCGCTGTCGGATACAAAAGGATTGGCGACGGTCTGCTGAAAGGCCGGCTCGGCCGCAAAAGCGTCGGCCAGACGACCGCAAAGGTCATAAAGCGCCTTGTCTTCGCCGCGTTCGAGGGCGACTTTATAAAGCGCTTTGGCATATCGGTGTGGTATAAGTCCTTCGTTCATTAAGCTTAGTTTTTATCGGCCATCTCGTCAAGGAGCGTGTCGACGAGTTTTGACTGCGCCTTGGTGTCGGCCATCTGGTTCTTGACTACTTTCTCGGCAATCTGGAGAGCGAAGTCGCTGACCTGATTGCGGAACTGATGCTGAGCCTCTTTCTGCTGCTGTTCGATCTGCACTTTTGCTGCGTCCATCACCTTCTGGGCCTCGACCTGGGCGGCGCTGCGCGCCTCCTCGATGATCTGGGTCTTGATGCGGTCGGCATCGCGAAGCATGTCGGCCTGCTGGCGACGGGCGTCGGCTATATACTGATCGGCATTCTTTTTGGCTTCGTCAAGCTGCTGCTTAGCGTTCTGGGCATACTCCACACCTTTATCGATAAGATCGGCCCGGCTGTCAACAGTCTTCAATATGACCGGCCACGCAAATTTCCACAGGATGAAAAAAAGCACGGCAAAGGATATGAACATCCAGAATATCAAGCCGAAGTCAGGCGTGAAAAGATCCATTTGTTTTTAATTTGAGATTAAACGAACAGAGCGAGCACACAAACGATAACCGCGAAGAGGGCAACACCCTCGACGAGAGCTGCAATCACAATCATATTACTGCGGATATCGCCGGCGGCTTCGGGCTGACGTGCGATTGCTTCCATAGCGGCAGCACCGATCTTGCCGATACCGATACCTGCGCCGATTGCTGCGATTGCTGCGCCGATGCTGGCGCCAAGACCTGTTACTGAAAGTTCTGCTAAAAGTCCAAACATAATCTTAATTTTTTTTAGGTTGTTATTTTGTTTGATTGTTTTCTATTTCTGTGTTGCGGCGAGCCGGGCTGCCTCTATCTTATTTTCTTTTTCTTCGCGGGCCTCGACTTTCTTTTCGTGATGCTCTTCCTTCGCCTGAGCCAAAGAAATAAAGATGGTTGAAAGCATCGTGAAGACATAAGCCTGGATAAAGCTGACCAAAACGTCAATGAGGAGCATGAATATCGAGAAGAGTACCGACACCACTGTTGTCGCACCACCGGCAACCGGATTTACCGCTGCGAAGATAAAGATCAGCAATGTCAGCACGATGACTATCATGTGGCCGCCCATCATGTTTGCGAAGAGACGCACTGTGAGTGCCGCCGGCTTCGTGAACATACCGAATATCTCGATTGCGGGCATGATCGGCAGGGGGAATTTGAGCCAAAGAGGCACGTCGGGCCAAAAAATCTCTTTCCAGTAATGTTTTGTGGCAAACAGGTTTGTCACAAGGAAAGTGATAATCGAGAGCACAAGGGTTACGGCGATATTGCCTGTCAGATTCGCGCCGCCGGGGAAGACCACCATAAGCCCCAGTGAAGATGAAGAAGAACACCGTGAGCAGGTATGGCGCGAACTTCTTGGCCTTGTCGCCGAGAGTCTCCTTGACTACCGAGTCATATATAAAGACAATGAGCGACTCTAACGCACCGAGGCCTTTGCGGGGGGCACGATATGCGTTGCGACGATGAAAACGGGCAACAGCAAACATCATGGCTATGACAACAAAAACTGTGATAAAGACAGCGCAGACATTTTTGGTGATTGACAGGTCAATCGGCTTTTCCTCGTGGCCGTCGACAATCTCGACAATTTTGCCTTTGTATTTGCTGTCATGTCCGGCTACCTTAAATTCGACGTTGCCGTCGACATATGTCTTGCCGTCGGCAATGCGCGACGACGAGAATATGTGCAGACCGTCTTTGCCGATGACTATGCAGGGCAAGGGGATGCGTTTGTGGTGGTTGAAGGGAACCTCCCAGCCGTAACCGTCTCCGAGATGCTCGAAGATGATTTCTTTAGGATCGAGTTTCCCGTCATGTTCTCCGGCTTCGGATGCCGTAGCGACAGGCGCCCCGACAAAGGCCAGAACCATGACTGCTATGATCGACAGGAGTTTCTTCATAATCTCAGTAGAGGCAAACAGATACTACATTATTGTCGACGTCGGCGACACCGCCCTCGATATCAATCTCGCGGGCATCGTGCTCGGCTTCACCGGCGGGAACATAGGCAATTTTTCCCGGTGCGAGCGTCGATATCAGCGACGCGTGATTCTTAAGCACCGTAAAGGCGCCCATTGTGCCGGGCAGAGTCACGGAGGTGATTTCGCCCTCATAGACAATCTCGACTGCCGAAATAATTTTAAGTATCATGGTTATTGTTGATATGCTTTGTTATTTTACTTCGCTGAGAAGTTTCTTTCCTTTTGCGATAGCCTCGTCGATAGTGCCGACGTTGAGGAAGGCCTGTTCGGGGTATTCGTCCATCTCGCCGTTGAGAATCATCTTGAAGCCGCGTATTGTCTCGCTCAGCGGCACCATCACACCGGGTAGACCGGTAAACTGCTCTG
>USIN01000217.1 GCA_900554715.1 uncultured Bacteroidales bacterium | reverse complement strand
AGGGAGAGGCGTCGGCCGTCGTTGAATGTCGGCGCAGCCGTCACGGCGGGGAAGTCCTGGCTGAAATCGGTGATGCCGCTCTGGCGACGGTCGAATGAGAGACTGCTTTTGGCCGGGTCGTAGGTCATCGTCACTTTCTCGCCGGCGGCGTTAGAGAGTACGATGTCAACCGAGCGGGCTTTCAGCGGGTCGATGTCGAAGGCTATTTCACAAAGCTCGGGCAGCTCATAGCTGCGGCCTCTGTTGCCGATACCGGCGCGGCTGACCGATTTCACGACCTTGGCACGCAGGGCGTCGACCTCGGGCGACGGTGCCGACGAGGCGTAGATGTCGCCGCGGCTGTCGGTGAAGAGGCCGATCTCGCGGGGCAGAGTGTTGGCGCTGCGGAATTGTGTCGTCGGCACTTCGGGCGCATACTGCCAGTTGCTCATCCATCCGATGACGGTGCGGCGGCTGTCGGGCGCGTCGCTGAAGCTGACGGTGGCGTAATGGTCTTTGCCGAAGTCGAGCCACTTGGTCGGCACGCTGCCGTCGGCGGCAGTGTCGGCGGTAAATTTACGACCGTCGAAGTCGCCTATGAAATATTGAGTGGCGCTGCCTCCGAAGGGGCCGCCGGGATTGAGGTTGCACAGCAGTACCCACTTTTTCTTGTCAGTACCGTCTACAGGCAGCTCGAAGAGGTCGGGACACTCCCAGACACCGTCCTGGGCACCGAGACCTTTGCCGAAGCTGCTTTCGAGCGTCCACTCTTTCATGTCGGGTGATGTGAATATCAGCATCTCATGTTCGAGGGCATGCGCGAGTACGAGTACCCAATGCTTTTTATCCTTGTCCCAGAACATGTTGGGGTCGCGGGCCTCGCTGTCGAGGGTGAGCACGGGGTTGCCCGGGTAGATTGTGAATGTCTCGCCGTCGTCAGTGCTTGATGCGAGGCTCTGTATCTGGCTGACGTCAGCCGAGGTATACATGGCTACGACGGCGCCTTTGCCGAAGCCGGCGCTGCCGGTGCTGTCGATGGCCGAACTGCCGCTGAAGACAGTGCCCAGGCCGTTAGGCTCTATGGCGACGGGGTGGTGTGTCCAGTTGACGAGGTCTTCAGACGACGAGTGGCCCCAGGTCATGTTCTGCCACTTCGAGCCGAAGGGGTTCCACTGATAATAGAGATGCCAGCGGCCGTCTTTATAGAACATGCCGTTGGGGTCGTTCATCCAGCCGTAGAGAGGCGTGTGATGGTAGGCCGGACGGAATTTCTCGCGGTTAGCCGTATCGAAGCTGTCTGTCACCTCGAAACGGTTCCAGCAGGCATCTTCCTTGGCGTCGCGCACGCTGCCGCGGTCCTGGGTGGTGACGATGTTGAGCACGACATCGCGGCCTTTATAGCGCTCGATGTCGAGGGGCACTGTGTAGTCGACCTTAGATTTGGCGAGGCGCACATATATCTTGCGGTCGAATTTGCCGTCGACAAGGACATTTACTGTCGCGTCGTCGATAGATTCCTGTACGGGCAGCAGAAGATATTTTCCCTCGTCCGTAAGGCGCACCAATGTATTGTTGGCGCCGAGATGCTCGACTTTGACACCGTCGGACGCCCACGCAACCGGGCTTGCGGTTAATGCGGCTGTGACCGCGACGGTTTTGATTGTTTTAAGAAGTAGATTCATATTTCGTGGTATTTTTATGACGGAATGATTGACAACGCAAATCTAACAACAATAGGTTTTAATGGCTATAAAAAATCATGCATAACGTTGTACAAATGTTGCATTGCACAAATTTTGCAAATAAAAGCCCTGTTTTTCATAATAATATCATTATCTTTGCCGCGCAAACATGAAAAACGATTCATAAGTATCTGCCATGAAACGGATTCACTTATATATATTTATCGCCCTTTTTCTGCCGGTAATAATCGCGTCATGCAAGGAAGAAAAGCATTATCGCATCGGCATCTCGCAGTGCAGCAACGACGACTGGCGCGCGAAGATGAACGATGAGATTAACCGCGAGATTATGTTTCATCCCGAGGCATCTGTCGAAATACGTTCGGCCGACGATAGCAATGAAAAGCAGGTATCGGATATAAGATATTTCAAAGACAACGGTTTCGACATCATCATCGCCGCACCCAACGAGGCAGACGCCATCACCCCCGTTATCCGCGAGGTTTATGAGTCGGGCATCCCGGTCATAGTCTTTGACCGCAATATCCACGGCAATACATATACGGCCTATCAGGGCATCGACAACTATGGCATCGGCCGTTCGGCTGCCCATTATGCCCGTCACCTGCTCGGTCCCGGGGGGAAGGTCATAGAGATATACGGCCTCGGGGGCTCGACGCCGGCCATCGGCCGCCACGAAGGCTTTGCCGACGGCGCTCGCGACGAGGGTCTCGAAATCGTTGCCACGGCATACGGCAACTGGAACTATGACGACGCAGCCGTCGTGGCCGATTCGCTCCTCGATATTTACCGCGACGTCGACATGGTCTATGCTCATAACGACCGCATGGCCATAGCCGCTTCTGAGGTGGCGCGCCGCAAGGGGCTTGACATAAAGGTCATAGGCATCGACGCCGCTCCCGAAATAGGCATCAGGGCTGTCGTCGACAGTGTGATAGACGCGACATTCATCTATCCGACGGAGGGTCACAGGCTTGTGCGGACTGCTCTGGCGATACTGCGCGGCGAACCATACGACACGGTAGCCAAAATACCCGTCTCGTCGCCTGTCGACATTACCAACGCCGACATATTGCTGCTGCAGAACGAGTCGTTGAAAGACGAGTCTGCCAAAATAAAGATGCTCAAGAGTCAGGTCGACGATTTCTGGGTGCGGCATTCGGCACAGACGACTCTTTTCTATGCCTCGGTGGCGATATTGCTGCTCGTGCTCGGTGTCCTTTTCCTTGTACTGCGCGCCTACTGGCAGCACAAACGCCATCAGCAGCAGCTTCTCGAACAGAACCGTCTCCTCGAGGCCCAGCGCGACACACAGAAAGAACTCAACGAACAGCTTGCGGCCGCCACACAGTCGAAACTTATCTTCTTTACTAATGTGTCGCACGATCTGCGGACACCTCTGACCCTCATCGCCGAGCCGGTCGAACAGCTCGCCGCCGCCGACAACCTCACACCGCAGCAGAAGACACTGATGCGCATCGCCAATAAAAATGTCAAGATTCTGCGGCGTCTTATAAATCAGATTCTTGATTTCAGAAAGTATGAAAACGGTAAACTCGAGGTTAATCTCGTCGAAGTATGTCTCCGCCGGATGTTGCTCGACTGGGGCGAGTCGTTCAATGCCATCGCCCGCAAGCGCGACAAGAAATGATAAATGTCTGGCCGCTACCGCTGGAACCCTGGCTGCCCGCATCAGAACGTCGCGCTGTGCGCTTACCACCGGCCTCGACAATTTGCCCGCCATACGGTCACGATGCCCAGCTCCCGCTGCAGCTGACAGGCGTTCGCGATGGCGCGATTATTAAACGTTTACCGGGCGCAGCGGAAGCGACTTTGCCGTTGCAATCAAGTGGAGGGGCAGGTGAACGCTGGTGGTTTCTGAATGGCGAACCGTTAACTGAACGCGGGCGCAACGTGACCCT
>USIN01000216.1 GCA_900554715.1 uncultured Bacteroidales bacterium | reverse complement strand
TTTTGTGGTCGGCGCAGCCGAGTTCGACGATGGCTTTGCTGCCGTCGGCGCGCTTATACTTGAGGAAAGTGTCGGGCAGACCGACTTTTTCGACACCGCCTTCGGCGAGAGTGGCCTCGGTGTCAGTGTCGATGAGTTTATATTTTACCGAGCTGCTGCCCGAATTCAATACGAGAATTTTCATGATTGATCAGTTTTTACATTTCAGACCGATAGCCTGGTTACATGTGATTATGATGGTTTTGTAGATATCTTCGGGGAAGCAGCCGCGCGACAGGTCGTTGACCGGCGCTGCAAGACCCTGGAGCACGGGACCGACCGCCTGGACGCCGCCCAGACGCTGAACGAGCTTGTAGGCGATGTTGCCGACCTCGAGCGATGGGAAGACGAGGACGTTGGCGCGACCGCTGAGAGGGCTTGCGGGCGCCTTGGTGTTGGCCACCGACGGCACGATGGCGGCATCGGCCTGGAGCTCGCCGTCAAGTATCAGACCCGGAGACATCTCATGGGCGATTTTAGCGGCTTCGATGACTTTGTCGACACGCTCGTGACGCGCCGAGCCCTTGGTAGAGAATGTCAGCAGGGCCACACGAGGTTCGATGCCGGCGATATCGCGGGCTGTCTGCGCCGACGATATGGCAATCTGTGCGAGTTCGGGAGCCGTGGGGTCAGGGACAACGGCGCAGTCGGCAAAGACAAGTATGCCGTCGGTGCCGAAGGGCGAACCCTCGGGGAGCAGCATTATGAACGCGCCCGAGACCACGCCGATGCCCGGCTGGGTCTTTATAACCTGAAAAGCGGCGCGGAGAACGTTGCCGGTCGTGTTCATCGCTCCGGCGACCTGGCCGTCGGCGTCACCGGCCTTTACCATAAGGCAGCCGAGATACAGCGGATTGGCGGCGGTCAGACGCGCCTCTTCCATCGAGATGCCCTTGCTTTTGCGGAGCTCGAAGAAGAGAGGGGCATAACGGTTGATGACGCTCTCGTCGGCGGGATTGACTATCGTGGCCTGCGAGATATTTTTTAATCCGAGATCAGAGGCCATCTTCTTGATTTCGACGGGGTCACCGATCAGTATTACCTTTGCGATGCCGTCGCTGATGATGCGGTCGGCGGCAGTCAGTGTGCGCGGCTCATTGCCTTCGGGGAGGACGATGCGCTGCGGAAAACTTTTGGCCTTTAAGGTCAGTTTGTCAAAGAGTTCCATATAGATTTCTTTATGTTAGGGCATCGGTCGATGCTTCAATAGTTTTTCATATTGCAAAATTACAGCTTTATCTTCAAATCATGGCTCTTTATCGTTAAAAAAGTTTCGTCGACACCCCGGCAGAACAATAGCGGGTAACAATTGTTTTAATTCTATAAGAAAGTCTAACAATTCTACAAGATAGTCAAACATTAAATATTCAGCATTATGTCACGCAAAAATAAACGCACACCCAAAAGCATCTGGGTAGCAATCGGCGCCATCTTCCTCATAATCTTACTTATAATATGGCTGACAGTGGCAGATCTCACCGGCGACACCGACGTCGCGGCCTTCATGAGTCCGATGTCACCGGATTTTTCATCTTTTAAATTCTGAGCCATGACATCACCGACGATATGGATGTGGCTCGCCTGGGGACTGTCGGGCGTGCTCATCGCCCTTGCGGCTTATGCCATACTGCCGTCACGGCGTCTGGGCGTTTTTGATTTTGTGCTTGGCATAGTCGGCTGCCTCTGCGGCGGATTCGGCTCGGCGCTGGCAGCCGGAGTCTCGACGCCTGGACTTTTTATCGTTTCGGAGCTGGTCGCACTCCTTGTCGGCGCCGCCATGCTCTGGATCTACAACCAGATTTCAATCAAAATGACGAAATAACCTGCCGCCCGCATGCTGCGGCAAGACAAAGCGCCCCGGCGGGTCGATGACCTGTCGGGGCGCTTTATAGCTTGTGATGTCACTGTTAGGTTTACTTCACGCGACGCTCTTTGATACGGGCTTTCTTGCCTGTGAGTTTGCGCAGATAGTAAAGTTTGGCACGACGTACTTTACCGTATTTGTTGATTGTGATTGAATCGATAAACGGCGATTCGATGGGGAAGATACGCTCTACACCGATGTTGTCGCTCATTTTGCGGACGGTGAAACGTTTTTTTGCGCCTTCGCCAGAGATGCGGATGACAACACCGCGATACTGCTGGATACGCTCTTTGTTACCCTCTTTGATGCGGTAAGCAACAGTGATTGTATCACCGGGGCCAAACTGGGGATGCTCTTTGCCACAAGCAAATGCTTCTTCGGCAACTTTAATTAAATCCATTGTTCGATTGACTTAAAAGTTAACATTAGTCGCAATATACGCAGGCTGCATGTCCTGCCAGAGATTACGAAATCGACCGCAAAGATACAACCTTTTGCCTAAACTGCAAAATTATCAGTCGCTTATTTTGTCACAATCATGACTTTGCCGTGCGACATGCTGCCGGGGGCGCGCCTGATGTTGGCGGTCAGGCGGCACGAGTTGTTGCCGGTGGCGCTGTCGGGTACATCGAAGTGATAGCAGATGCTGCCGTCGCCGGCGACTGTCCGCGATGTCACGTCATAGCGCAGGCCGTCCATCTCGAGTGCGATGTCACCGACCTCGACGGCGCCGTCGCCGCGGGTCTGCAGCAGGCGCACCTCGGTCAGATTCTTGCCCTTGGCCGCAGGCAGATTCCAGACGAGCGTCGACGAGTCTGAATCCTTGAAATCGAAGGGCGACCAGCCGCCCAGACGCTGCGAGCCGTCGGCCGCAACGGTGCGCGGAGCGATTTTAGAAGCGCGGTCGAGAAGCGCGAGACAGGCTGCAGGCACGTCGTCGTAGGGCGTCTGAGGCGACAGACCGGTATGGCCGTCAACCCAGTCGAGCTCCCATGCGGCGAGGTCGAAGTAGCAGTCGTTGCGTTTGTTTTCAAAATAGTTTTTCCAGCGCGGCAGGTAATAGTCGCGGATAAGACCTGACCATATGCGGGCGGCGTAGTCGTCGAGGGGCGTCTTGGTCCAGACGGTGACGATGCGGCGCGCATTGTGCTCATAATAGTCTTTGAGTCTGTCGGTATCGCCGTTGGCGCGGGCATAGTCGAGCCAGTTCTCGAGACGCAGCGTCGGGTGTGAGCAGAGCAGGCGGTCGGCGCCCATGGCGAGAGCCTCAAACTCGGCCTCTATCTCCTTGGCCTTGTCGATATTGTTGTTGCTGAACTCGTCCTCCCAGTTCTGGGCTAAGATTTCCATCTTGGCACCGAGATACTGCACGGTATTCTCGACCAGATCGCTGACAAAGAGCGGCGACTGCTTCATCTCAGGCGTGGCCGAGGCAAAGCTCTCGACAGCCTTGTAGAAGTCATCGTTGACATGGACATTCCCGCTGAACATCGTACCCGGGCGGAACTGCCAGTTATAGCGGGGATTGTCGACAAGCGTGGCGTAGACCGAGGTCTGCAGCTTGTCCCAGCAGTCGCCGACGGCATCGCTCTGTTTGCCATAGCGGCACTGCATATATCTGTTGTGCCAGTCTTTGACATCGATCGAGTCGGCGGTCCAGCCGGCGTCGGTGATGAGTTCATAAAGCACTTCGTTGTTCTCGACACCCTCGGG
>USIN01000215.1 GCA_900554715.1 uncultured Bacteroidales bacterium | reverse complement strand
GCGCGACACCTCGTATGAAAAGTCGACGTGTCCCGGAGTGTCGATAAGATTGAAAGTATATCGCTCGCCATCGATGGTGTGCTCCATCTGTATCGCGTGGCTTTTGATTGTAATGCCGCGCTCGCGTTCGAGATCCATATCGTCAAGCACCTGAGCCTCCATATCTTTGGCCGCCACCGTATTGGTGTATTCAAGCAGACGGTCGGCAAGGGTCGACTTGCCGTGGTCGATGTGGGCTATGATGCAGAAATTGCGTATATTCTTCATTACTGTACCTTATTTAACTGCAAAATTAACAATTCCCGAGCGATTTTGCATTATCGAACGCTGAAAATCATGTATCAGAGGGCGGCGATTAAAGAAAAAATAAAAATTTTTGATTTATTTTGTTGCAAAATCGGAGGCGCTACGTCTTAGATACAGAAAAGCGAATAAAATGGCTCACGATATACTGACATCGACATTCATGACCCTGAGGCAGAAGCTCGTCAGAGGCGCGGGACGCATAGTCGGCGACGACGAGGCTGACGACGTCCTCCAGGATGCTTTTGTCAGACTCTGGAGCCGCCGCGACGAAATCACCGACAGGCGCCACGCCGAAGGACTGGCGTCTGTGACGGTCAGAAACATCAGCATCGACCGTTTCAGAGAGCGCGGACACAGGCTGACAGAAGAACTTGACGGCAAAGAGGCTGTCGAAGAGACCGACGACACGGCGACGCTCGAAGAGACCTACTCGGAGGTGACGGCACTGATTGACAGCCGGCTGAGCGAACGCGACAGACGCATAATGTATATGCGTGACCGCGACGGCGTCGGTTTCGACATCATAGCCGCGGAGTTCGGTCTGAGCGAAGCCAACGTCAGAATGATTGTCAGCCGCGCACGAACGACAATAAGAAACATCTATCTCTCGACTCAAAACAAAACACAGCTATGAACGCAAAAGAGAATATCAAATATTTAGAACATCTGATTGACCTCTACTTTGAAGGTCTGACCGACACCCCGCAGGAAACACAGCTGCGCCGACTGCTCGCATCGACAGAGCTCACGAGCGACAAAATCGACGAGGCCCGGGCTGTCATGGGTTACTTCGCTGCCTCGCGCGCCATCGAAGGCCGCGAGAAGCGAAAGAACGCCCAGACACGAATACTGCCGAGGGTAAGACTCATCGACATCGCCGCGTCTGTCGCCATCATCGCCGCTTTCGCGCTGGCCGTTATAAATTTCAGAGCGGCCGACGACAACAGCCGCTGCATGGCCTACGCCAACGACATCGTCATCAGCGACGCCGCCGAGGTGATGGGCATAATGGATAACGACCTGTCGGCGATGCGCGAGGCCACCGAAGACTTTCAGGCTGAAATAATCGACCAGATGGAATCAATCGATATCAATCTATAAACCACATGGATATGAAACATATATTATTAATCATCATGCTGGGCATCGCATTCGGTCATGCCGCGGCACAGACGGGACTAAACATCGACAGCGCCTTCGACGGACGCTTCCGCTCGTCGCCCGACGCCGTCGAGACTGAAATCTCAGGCAAAGCACTGAAAAATTCGGCTCTCGAAATCTACCGCAGCATCACTCTGACCGACCCCGCTCTCACGAACGAAATCGAGGAACTTGTAATCAAAGACGGAACCGCGGCCGAGACCCGACAGGTAAGATATATCGAGGGGCGCCTCTACTACGCCTACTATATCTTCAAGCCTGTCGACAACTACCGCCGCTATCTGTTCTTCATCAACAATTTCCTCAAAGGAGGCAAAAAGATGACGCTCATCTATATGGCCGGCGAAGCCACTCCCGAACAAATCAAAAAACTCATTTCTGGACGCAAATAAAAACATATATATAATATATAACAATGAGACATCAGATCATCACATTATTCCTCGCCACAGCAGCTACTTTCACGGCCGCTGCCTCGGCCAAGAACGACACCGTCGCCGTCATCGAACGCCCGATTCTGGTGACCGTGACAACGACAAACGGCGCGACCGTGCTCACTGTCAAAGGCAAAGAAGGCAACGACAACTACACTTACAGCTATCAGACAGGTGCCGACAACACCGACAGCCTCGACATAGATTTCGTCGAACCTACAATCGAGGATTTCTCGCTGCCGTTCATGCGCAAAAAAGACACGGAGCAGAAAAACAGATACCGTTCGTTCAAATACACATGGTTCAACAACGTCTATGCAGGTTCTCAGATTACGACCCACGATCAGGTCGTGACAGGCAGCTTCGAGATCGGCGTGCTGAATATCTTCAGGCTCAATCAGCGTCTATGGCGCCAAGGCCCCGTGCTCTCGGTAGGCTTCGGCATGGGCTATCAGCGACTGCGCGCACCCAAGCATCTGTTTGACTGCGAAAACGGCATACTCTATCCGTTCAAAGGTAGCGAAAGCATGAAAGTCGCCCGGTCATATTTCAACTCGATGCACCTGCATGTGCCGGTCATGATAAGCCATAGGTTCGGCCGATGGTTCAACCTCTCGGCCGGCGCGGTCATAGACTTCAATACCTATACGGCGGCCCACACCAAATATAAAATCGACAACACCGAGACCCGGCGCCACATCACCGGACTACACCAGCGTCTGATGACCGTGCAGCCCACCATCATCGCCGGCTTCGCAGATATTATCGGCATCTACGCCCGATATTCACCCATGAGCTACTTCCGCAAAGGCTACGGGCCTGATTTCTCTACAATCTCAATAGGCATTAACTTCGCATTATAAAAAAGCAATCACAATGAAACTCCATATCACCATCGCCGCACTTATCTGCGGGGCAAGTGTCTCGGCCGCAGAGCCCGACAGCGTCCTGACATTCGAACGTCCCGACCTCGTCATCGTTACAGAAAACCCCTCGGGCACAAGCATCGCCATCAGCGGCAGCAACGACGACGGCCAATACAACTATAACTTCGACAGCAACAGCAATAACGCCACTATACTCAGCAGCGAAGGCGGCCTGTCGCTGACACGCCGACGCCACCCCGAGTTCGACATCGTCGTCGACGGATTCGACTTTGGCTTCGTCGGCGGCCAGGCTCCGTCGGCCCTCGACCTCGAGCAAGGCAAATCGTTCGAACTCGGCATCCTCCATGTTCTCGGATTCAGATACATAAACTCTCACGGCAACTACATCACCTTCGGTCCCGGCATAGTCTGGCGCAACCACCGCACCACCGGCAGCACCCGCTTCACCGTCAGCGACGACGGCACAGTAGGTTACGGCGGATATGCCGAAGGCGTCACCCCGCGCTTCTCACGACTCAAAGTCTTCAGCCTGCAGTTCCCGCTTATCTGGAGCCAGAAGACGCCCCTGCGACTGTTCGACACCCGGCTGACATTCTCTGTCGGCGCCATCGCCAACTGGAACGCCCACGGCAGCATACTAACCTCATGGACAGACGAAAACGGCGACAAAGTCAAGGAGAATATCACCGACTTCGGCCTGCGTCGCTTCAGCGTCGACTTCTATGCCTCGGTGCGCGTCTGCTCGTTTCTGCGCGTCTATGCCCGCTACTCGCCCTATAAAATTTTCACCGGCGGCGGCTCTGTGGCGATGAAAAACTTCTCGACGGGCCTCACACTCGTTCTGTGACGCTTTCAT
>USIN01000214.1 GCA_900554715.1 uncultured Bacteroidales bacterium | reverse complement strand
TCCGCAAAGGAGAGATCCTTTACAAGGTGCCTCAGGAGCGGCTTGTAGACGCATTGATGGAGGAAATCGAAAAGCTGTAAGCAGCTTTTACATAAGATAGGGGAAAGAAGGACGCATGTCGAGAGAGATACCGTTTTTTGAATTATTTGCGCAGCTGCAGCTCTCCCCGGAGCTGCGGCTAAAGCTGTTGGGGGCGGTGATCGCCAGCGCCTGCATCCATCAGGACACCCTCTCTATGGAGCTGGCGATGATCGTGAAGCACCCTCTGGAGCCGTCGGATCTGGACGAGCTGAACAGCGCCATCCGTAACGGCTACGGACTGAACGAGGTGCGATTCCGGGTCACGCTGAAGGAGGAACAGCTGCCCTCCCAGCGGAAGGCAGCGGCCGCGCCGTCCGCCCCGTCCGGGGGAGGTCCATCAGGGCCGGTCCTGATGGGCAACCCCATCAAGGTCAAGCCCGTGGAAATGAAGACGCTGGATCTGAAAATGGGCAATGCCACGGTAAGCGGCAAGGTGTTCTCCGTGGAATGTGTGGAGACCCGGCGGCCCGGTATGTGGCGGCTGAGCTTCGACATGACGGACTATACCAACTCCGTCACCGTTCAGAAGAACCTGACGGAGAAGGAGGCTCAGGGACTGGAGAGCGCCATCAAGCCCGGCATGTTTGCCCGCGTCAGCATGAATCTCGGCGAGCGCAGCAGCGTCGTTGTTCCCGACCGCGCAGTCGTCAAACAAAGCGGATCGGGCAACAAATATGTCTATGTCTATTCCAAAGGGAAAGTGTCGTATAACCGCGTCGAACTCGGCCGCCGCCTCGACAACACCTACGAATTGCTCTCTGGCGTGGCCGACGGTGACACGGTTGTCATCTCAGGCCAGACCCGTCTCGCCGACGGCGTCGCCGTAGAGATTATCAAATGATAGCATCAACTCAGTCAAACAACACACTCCAACACAATATAACTCATGAGTTTATACGGTAGCGCCGTCAAACGGCCAATCATGACGACACTGTGTTTCGTCGCTGTGGTCATCCTCGGCATCTTCTCGCTGAAGACCCTCCCGATCGACCTCTACCCCGACATCGACACCAACACACTGATGGTCATGACGACATATCAGGGCGCGAGCGCCCAGGACATCGAGCAGAACGTCACCCGTCCGCTCGAAAACGTCCTCAACGCCGTCAACGACCTAAAGCATATCACCTCGAAATCGCGCGAGAACATCTCGGTCATAACCCTCGAGTTTGAATATGGCAAAGACATCGACGTCCTGACCAACGACGTCCGCGACAAGCTCGACCTTGTCTCGTCGATGCTTCCCGACGACGCCGAGACACCAATCATCTTCAAGTTCTCGACCGACATGATTCCTATCCTGCTGCTTTCAGTGCAGGCCGAGGAGAGCATGCCGGGTCTCTACAAGATTCTCGACGACGCCGTCGCCAACCCTCTGGCGCGCATCAACGGCGTCGGTTCGGTCTCGATTTCGGGCGCGCCCAAACGCGAGATACATATATATGTAGACCCCGCGCGCCTCGAGGCCTACAACCTTTCGATCGAACAGATTTCGGCCATAATCGCCGCCGAGAACCGCAACATCCCCGGCGGTTCGTTCGACATCGGCTCTGACACCTACTCGCTGCGCGTCCAGGGCGAATTCGCCTCGTCTGACCAGATGGCCGACATCGTCGTCGGCTCGCAGGGCGGCAGAAACATATTCCTCAAAGACGTCGCCCGCATCGACGACTCGCTCGAAGAACGCGCCCAGCAGACATATAACAACGGTGCCAAAGGCGCTATGATTGTCATCCAGAAGCAGAGCGGCGCCAACTCGGTCGAAATCTCCGACAAGGTGCTCAAGATGCTGCCGTCGCTTCAGAAACGGCTTCCGAGCGACGTCAGGCTCGGCATCATCGTCGACACATCCGACAATATCCGCAACACCATCGCCTCGCTCGTCGAGACAGTGCTCTACGCCCTGCTCTTCGTCGTCATCGTCGTCTTCTTCTTCCTCGGACGATGGCGCGCGACCCTCATCATCACCATCACCATACCTATCTCGCTCATTGCGTCGTTCATCTATCTGGCCGTCACGGGCAACTCGCTCAACATCGTGTCGCTCTCGGCCCTGTCGATATCGATAGGCATGGTTGTCGACGACGCCATCGTCGTGCTCGAAAACGTCACGACCCACATCGAGCGAGGCTCCGACCCCAAGCAGGCCGCCGTCCACGGCACCAACGAGGTCGCCGTCTCGGTCATCGCCTCGACGCTGACACTTATCGCCGTGTTCTTCCCTCTGACCCTCGTCACGGGCATGACAGGCGTCCTCTTCCGTCAGCTCGGCTGGATGGTGACGATCATGATGATTATCTCTACCGTCTGCGCGCTGTCGCTGACCCCGATGCTCTGCAGCCTTCTGCTGCGCCGCACAAATCACCACGGCAAACTCTACACGCTGCTGTTCACCCCGATCAACCGCGGTCTCGACGCCTTCGACAACGGCTATGCGCGTCTGCTGACATGGGTCGTCGGACATAAGCTCGTCACCTTCATCGTCTGCGTCGCCATCTTCGCCGGCTCGCTGCTGCTTGTGCGTCAGGTCGGCACCGAATTCTTCCCCACAGCCGACGACGGCCGTCTGGGCGTCAACCTCGAGCTGCCTATCGGCACACGTGTCGAGATCGCACAGGAGGTCACATCGCGCCTCGTCGACGAATGGAAAGAGAAATATCCCGAGATACGAGTCATAAACTACACCGTCGGCACGGCCTCAAGCGACAACACTTTCGCCTCACTGAGCGACAACGGCCCGCATATCGTCTCGATGAACATCAAGCTCGTCGACCCGGGATTGCGCGACCGCCGCATCACCGAGATCGCGGCCCTGATGCGTGACGACCTCAAGCACTACCCGCAGTATAAGAAGGCTCAGGTCAACGTCGGCGGCAATGCCGGCGGCAGCATGGGCGGCCAGTCGACCATCGACTACGAGATCTACGGCTACGACTTCGCCGAAACCGACTCTGTCGCCGCCAAGCTCAAGAAAGCCCTTGAGGCGATACCGGGCACAGCTGACGTATTCATATCTCGCTCAGACTATCAGCCGGAATATCAGGTCGACTTCGACCGCGAGAAGCTCGCAATCTACGGCCTCAACCTCCAGACGGCCGCGAACTATCTGCGCAACCGCATCAACGGCGCCACCGCGTCGCGATTCCGTGAGGACGGCGAGGAATATGACATCAAGGTCATGTATGCTCCCGAACACCGCACGTCGCTCGAAGACATCGAGAACATTCTGATCTACAACAACGCAGGACAGGGCGTCCGCGTAAAGGATGTCGGCAAGGTCGTCGAACGTTTCACCCCGCCGACCATCGAGCGCAAAGACCGCGAACGTGTCGTCACCGTGCGCACTGTTGTTCAGGATGTGCCCATGAGCCAGATTGTCGAGGCATCCGACAAGGCCATCGAGCAGATGGACATTCCCCAGGGCATATCGATAGAACTCTCGGGCAGCTACGAAGACCAGCAGGATTCGTTCAGCGACCTGCTGATGCTCGCCGTGCTCATAATCATCCTCGTCTACATCGTCATGGCCGCTCAGTTTGAGAGCTATACCTATCCCGCCATCATCATGACGTCGCTGCTTTTC
>USIN01000213.1 GCA_900554715.1 uncultured Bacteroidales bacterium | reverse complement strand
TACTGTATGACATCAACGAGATGACAGCATCACATCTCGTCGACGAGCTGCCGGCCACAAACATCATATCGCCCGAGACTCCCGGTCGCGCCGGACGATTTATCGGACACCGCATTGTTGCCTCATATCTCAGAAAACACCCCGAAACGACACTGCAGCAGCTACTTTCGCCCGGTTTTTACGACAATCAGGAAACACTGGTTGCCTCGGGCTACTCGCCGAGATAAGGTCTGACATGGCTGCGACAATAAACATTGTTGTCTTTTTCAGCGTTTTAGTCTAAAACCGATACAACAATGAAAAAGACATTTATAATTGTCGCACTGTTTTTGGGCCTGTTGATCGTATCGGCCGCATTCAACAAGACAGAACGTAACACTACGATAGGCAAGGACGCTCCTGAGATTAGCGTAAACACAACCGACGACACCATTGATCTCACGAGTCTTAAAGGCAAATATGTTCTTCTCTCGTTCTGGGCCTCCGACGACGCACGTTCGAGAGAAGCCGTAAACAATTATACAGCCTGGAGCAACAGTCATAAAGATTCAAATATCAGATATGTCGGCATAAATTTCGACGACTCCAGAACCCTGTTCAACGAAATCGTGAGACTCGACAGCCTGAATCCGGTCGAGCAATATAACGTGCGCGGCAACGACGCCAAAGAAATCGAAATGAAATATCAGCTCGACGACGGATACGGATCTCTGCTCATAGATCCCGAAGGCAAGATAATCGCCCACAATCCCACCGACTCCCAGCTCGACGAACTCGTCGGAGCGACTTCACCAAACTGACACTCACGACAATCAGGCCATGCTCTCGGGATGGCCGCTCGACGAGGTATAATCCTTGTCAAGGCTGGCTTTGATCTGCTCGCGACGCTGCACCACATCCTCGGGCTTCATCTTGATTTTGACATGGTCGAAGCCCTTGCCATAGACGCCGTTGACATTGGCCTGAGTGATAAAAGCGTTCTCGTCGATAGACTTGATGATGCGGAAGATTGTCACCGATTCTATTTTACGGCACATGACGAGGAGCACCTTGACATCCTGCTTGCTATACCAGCCTGTTGCGTTGATGACTGTACAGCCTCGGTTGGCTTCGTTGTTTATGGCGGTCGCTATCTCACGCCAGAAAGGCGAGAATATCGTGAACTGCACAGCCTGGCGGTTGGTGTTGATGACCATATCGGCCACCTGTGACACAAGGAAAAGAACTATAAAACCGTAGACAATCTTATCAACCTGATGAAAAAGCAGATATGACGACGATATGATGAAGACATCGGTGTAGAGCATCATGCGGCCGATGCTGACGTTTGAATGTTTCGAGACCATAGCCGCCACGATATCGGTGCCGCCGCTGCTGCCGTTGTGAATAAATGTGAGTCCGATGCCGAAGCCGCACATCGCGCCGCCAATGACAATATTCATAAACGGCTCGCTCGTGAAACCGTCGGCAAAAAGCGGCTGAAAGATACCGACCCACACCGACAGCATCGTCGCGCCATAGAGAGTGCCCAAAACAAACGCCTTACCGACAACCTTATAGGCAATTGCGAGGAGTACGAGATTCAAGACCAACTGGGTGATGGCCACCGGTATGCCCGTGGTAAAAAACACCAGCGAGCCCACACCGGCAAGACCGCCGATAACGACCTTTTCGGGCAGAATGAACGCCGAAAAACCAAAGGCATAGATTGCCATGCCAAGTGTAATGAAGAAGTAGTCTTTCGACGTACGCCAGAGTTTGCTTTTTTCTATCCGAGACATTTATGCTTAATTTTTCTGCAAAGATAGTATGTTTGCAGAATTTCTCTATCACTGCGCCGTTTTTTTTTAAAGCCGACGATGTTTTAGACCTCGACCGGAGAATATTCGACGATTTTAGCTATTTTTGCAAGATATTTCATACGAATATGACACGCATAAGCAGACTATACATATTAATATTATTGCTTCCGGCCCTTTTATGGTCGTGCGGCAACAGCAGACATGACAACGCCAAACCGGTTCTTGCCGTGAGCCTCGCTCCCGAGAGCCGGCTTCTCGAAGCGCTCGCAGGCGACAGCTACGAAATCGTCACCGTGCTTGAAAACGACGCGAATCCCGAACTGTTCGAGACTCCGATGGGACGCCGCGTCGCCGTCGACCGCAGCCGTGTATACTTCAAAAACGGCGGACTACCGTTCGAAGACGCCATCCTTGCCAACCTTCCCGACAGCGTCAGAGTCGTCGATCTGTCAGAAGGCATAACACCGATTTTCGGCACCCACGGCCATCACCACGGCCATGAAGCCGAGGAGCATGAAGGCCACGAGCATCACGACGGCGAAGGCTTTGACCCGCATATATGGACATCGGTCAAAAATGCCCGTGTGATGGCCTCGAACATGGCCCGGGGACTGATAGACCTCGACCCGTCACAGGCCGACGCCGTCAACAGTCGTCTTGCAGCTCTCGACGCGCGGCTCGACTCAGCAGACCGCGCCATCGCCGCGCGCCTCGACAGCGCCGGTGCCGACAAGTTTCTCGTCTGGCATCCGTCGCTCAGCTACTTTGCCCGCGACTACGGTCTGACGCAGATTGCTGTCGGTCAGGAATCCAAGGAAGTGCCCGTCGGGCGCCTCAAAGAAATAATTGACACGGCCGCCGCCGACAGTATCACCACATTCTTTTTCCAAAAAGAATATGACTCACGCCAGGCCGAGACTGTCAGCCGAGAGCTCGGCATCAGTTATGAAACCATCGACCTCCTCAGCCGCGACTGGCTTGAAGAGCTAAACAAGATTACCGATGTCCTCACCCGCTGACACACTGATACGCATCGCCGACGTGTCGATGCGCCGCGACGACAGACTTATACTCGACGGCATCAATCTCGACGTCGCCAAAGGTGATTTCATCGCCGTCACGGGCCCCAACGGCGGAGGCAAGACCACGTTGCTCAGAATACTTCTCAAACTCATCAAGCCCACATCGGGAAGCGTCAGGTATTATATCGACGGAGTCGAGACCACCCGACTGCCTATCGGCTATCTGCCGCAGAAAAACATGATTGACTCACATTTTCCCATCAGCGTCGGCGACGTCATCGCCTCGGGACTGATGCAGCGCCGCGACCTCTCCAAAGCCGACAAAACGGCCATGATAGACGAAGTGCTGTCGCTTGTCGGCATGGACGACTATTCGCGGCGACCTATCGGGCGTCTCTCGGGCGGCCAGCTGCAACGCACCCTGCTTGCCCGCGCGATAGTCTCACAACCCCGAGTGCTTGTACTTGACGAGCCTCTTAGCTATCTCGACAAACGCTTCGAACACCATTTCTATGACATACTCGAGAGCATAGCACAAAACACAACCATCGTCCTCGTCTCACATGAGATGACAGGCATAGCCCGTATGGCCAACCGTCATTTTATAGTCGACTGCACCCTCAGCCAGTGTTCGGCCCATCACCACTATATCGAAGACGACTGCGAATGCAGACTACACAACACCACGACGATGACAACCGTCAAAAATTTGCATAAATAAAAATTTAGCCGTAAATTTGCCGAGTCAACGACGACAAGTCGACATTCGGGGCGTAGCGCAGTCCGGTAGCGCACCTGGTTTGGGACCAGGTGGTCGCAGGTTCGAATCCTGTCACCCCGACCCG
>USIN01000212.1 GCA_900554715.1 uncultured Bacteroidales bacterium | reverse complement strand
ATCTGCCAAAAAATACGCTGACGTATGTGTCGCCGAATACCTATGAACTGAAAATAGGCGATATACGGTCATATTTCGGTATCAAGGACGCTTCGGAGCACATACAGAAGATAGCCCTTGTCTTCCGCGATGCCAACGGCAACCGTCAGGGCAAGACAGCCGCCGGCGGCGACATCTTTGTCGACGTGCATCCGTCGGGATTCGCGATGAACCTTGTCACCGACGCAACGTCGACGGTCATCAGCAAAGAGACGACGATGACGTTCACCGTCAATGCCAGCACCGCGGCCGACCTGTCGATCAGTGTCAACGGCACTGTGATAGCCGAGGCCAAAGGCACTGCTTTGCTGACAAAAAGCTATACGTTCTCGGGTATAGGCACATATAAGGTTGTCGGCACTGCCGTTTACGGAGGCAAGACTTATACGGAGACTATCAACGTGGCATGGCCCCAGCCTTCGACAGCGGCCAACTATCCCGGCGGCGTGCCTGTCATGGGCGCGGTCAAGGGTGCCGACGGCTCTGTGACTTTCTGTCTGGCGGCTCCCGACAAGACCAGCGTGGTGCTCGTGCCTTCATGGGACGATTATGAGGTGTTGTCGACAAATACGATGAATTATCAGGACTATAACGGAGCGCGTTATTTCTGGATCACGGTCAAAGGTCTTGATAATGACAAGTATTATCCCTACTACTACCTCGTCGACGGTGTATACAGCGTCGCAGACCCCTATGCCCACCTTGTGCTTGACTGTTACAGCGATAAGTGGATTAATGCCGACGTATGGCCCGATATGCCTAAATACCCCTATGAGAAATTCGACGGCATCATGCTCGCCGTATACCGTGGCGACCTTGATGACTACAAATGGAGTTCGTTTGAAATCCCCGACCATGACAATCTTGTCATCTATGAAATGCTTCTGCGCGACTTCACCGGCACAGACGGCGAGGCCAACGGCAACGGCACAGTGCGTCAGGCCATCGAACGCATCCCCTATATCAAGAGTCTTGGTGTCAATGCCGTAGAGCTTATGCCTATCATGGAATTCAACGGCAACAGCTCGTGGGGCTACAACACCAACTTCTATATGGCTCCCGACAAGGCCTACGGTTCGCCGACAGACTACAAGGACTTTATCGATGAATGCCACCGTAACGGCATAGCCGTGATACTCGACATTGTCTTCAATCAGAGCGACGGTCTGCATCCATGGTATCAGATGTATCCGATTAAACAGAATCCGTTCTACAACGAGACCGCTCCGCATCAGTACAGTGTGCTCAACGACTGGAACCAGGGCTATCCTCTTGTCGACCGCCAGTGGGACGACGCCGTGCGTTACTGGATGGAGAAATATAATGTCGACGGCTTCCGCTTCGACCTCGTCAAAGGTCTCGGCGACAATGACAGCTACAGCAATGGCACAGACGGCTACAACGCGTCGCGTATAGCCCGTATGAAACGCATCCACTCGGTCATCAAGTCGGTCAAACCCAAAGGTATCCATATAAATGAAGATCTCGCCCAGGCTCAGGAAGAAATCGAGCTCGGCAACGACGGTCAGCTTCAGTGGGCCAACATAAACTACAACTCATGCCAGTTCACGATGGGTTACGGCGAGAGCGCCGGCTCGGGCGCGCTGACGACCTGCTTCCTCTCGACACGTCAGGACAACCGTCCGTGGGGCTCGACCGTAGCATACGCCGAGAGTCATGACGAGGAACGCATGGCCTTCAAGAACAACAGCTATGGCATTGCCGCCGTGAAGAACAACCGCGAGACAAGCTTCAAACGTCTCGGTTCGCTCGCCGCCACGATGCTTATGACGCCCGGTCCGAAGATGATCTGGCAGTTCGGTGAGCTCGGCGACGACCAGAATACCAAAAACAGCGGCGGCAACAACACCGACCCGAAAATCGTCGACTGGTATCTGCTCAATGACGCCAACAGTGCGGCGCTGCTTGACATCTACCGTCAGCTCTGCTGGCTGCGTCAGAAGAATCCCGACCTCTTCAGCCGCGAGGCTACTTTTGCAGCCACCGGTCTCGGTTCGGCCATGAGCGTCAACCGCACACTGCGCCTGACGACGGCCGACAAGGAAGTGATTGCATTCATCAACTCGAATACAGGCGGCTCAAGCCGCACGATCAGCACCTCGGCCACGCTTCTGTCGCCGACGAACAGCTATCTCGTGTGTGCTACTCCCGGCTTCGACGCCAAACTTAACGCAAGCGGCAAGAACGTCAGTGTGACGGCTCCCGCACACAGCTTTGCAATCTTTGCGACAAACAGCACGACAGGTGTCGGCGATATCGTCGCTGACGGAGCCTCGTCTTCGGTTGTCATGGGCGGTTACGGCGAAATCATCATAACGGGCGAATATGAATCGGCAGCCGTATATGACCTCAGCGGCCGCTTGATGCCGTCGCTAAGTGTCCCCGCCGGCGTCTACATTGTCAACGTCGACGGCACGACATCAAAAGTCGTCGTGAAGTAACACTGCGTATAAATTTTATTAAAAAACTCGGTCTGCGGGTATGATTGATACCCCTGGCCGAGTTTTTTGTTTTGTATATAAAACAAAGTTTTGTAAATTTGCTTATTAAAGTTATCAGCATAAATTGGAGCACGCCCTCTATATATTGCCACGTGGAATCGCCATCGGTATTCTCATTTCAGCCCCAATGGGGCCGATAGGAATGCTCATAATACAGCGCACTCTCAGCAAAGGTCGCTGGCCGGCATTCTTTACCGGCCTCGGGGCGGCCATGAGCGACCTGATATACTGTCTTCTCACAGGTTTTTGCGTGAGCTTCATCACCGGGCTGATCGAGCGTCATCAGTTCATGCTGCAGATTGTCGGAGGCTCTGTGCTTGTCGCTTTCGGCATATATCTGTTCAAGAAAAATCCGACACGCTCGCTGCAGACCGCCGATGACAGTTCGGCCAACTACTGGAGCGATTTTGTCACAGGATTTTTGCTGACATTTTCCAATCCGCTGATACTCTTTTTTATCATAGGTCTTTACGCCCGGTTTAACTTTATTCTGCCGGAGTATGAGCTGTTCCACTATATCTGGGCCTACCTCACCATTCTCGGCGGGGCGGTCGTGTGGTGGTATATGGTGACATATCTCGTCAACAAGCTGCGCCGTCGCTTCAATGTGCGCGCTCTCTGGCTCGTAAACCGCATAATCGGCACAGTGCTTATCGTCATGGCCCTTGTCGGTGTGGCGATTGCTGTCAAAGACCACTTTTTTATCTGATTTTATCACAACATAATGCCATAAGCCGTTTATGACCGACCGCAGGACAAAACAACTTGAAGTGCCGCTGATAGCCGAACTTGACAGTCTCGACAATCCCAACGATATCATCAACTGTCTCGACGAGCGCGCGCCGCGACGCACTATCGAGTCTGTCAACTGGGAGAAAATCTATCCTTATCGACCTCTGACGACATTCGCCATTGCCCATTCAGGCAAAAACATCTATATCGATTTTTTTGTCAGATGTAATTATCTCCGTGCCGAGAATTATGAAAACCAGTCGCCTGTCAGTGCTGACTCGTGTGTCGAATTTTTTGTCGAACCCACCGGTGAGCTTCCATACTGGAATTTCGAGTTCAACTGCATCGGAGCCATCAACGCATCGCACCGCAGCGAGCGCCGTTCGCCTG
>USIN01000211.1 GCA_900554715.1 uncultured Bacteroidales bacterium | reverse complement strand
AATCGCTGTCGGTCGCAACCTGAACGGTGTATGTCGAACCGCTGATGGCGTTCCATTTCAGCGTTACGTCCCACGAAACCGTTGTGCCGCCTTTGGGCGAAACGAGTGTCGTGGCTTCTGACTTGACTCCTGAATAATTTACAATCGAAGGCTCTGATTCAAAGCCATATCCGTCATATACGCAGACGGCATACCAGTGCCCCGAAGTCTTGTCTGACGGAAGTGTGAAGCTCGGGCTGTAAGTCACATCGACAAGGTAATCAGCATTGAAACCGTCGCCGTCGGCAGCTTTGGCCTCATCCACGTCGACATCCGGCGGAATAGCGTAGACCGTATATCTGATGATAGCTTTTTCGGCTGCCTTTGTGGCTGTCCATGTCAGTTTGCTGCCGCTGTATTTGAGATCGGCGACTGCGGGATAGTTGACACGCTGTTTCCAGTCGACTACAGGAACGAGTGACCTGCGTGTGTAGTTGTGTGTGCTGATATAGTCTCCGAGGCCTGTGCACTGTGGCCCGTTGATAGTCTTGGTATTATAATAGATGACACCCGGGGTATTGCCGTCGGCATACTTACGTGTGAGGTCTATCTGCGCGCTGATTTCAGCCCAGCCGGTAGCGGGGTTGCCGTTTGCAAATTCAGCAGTTTCTACTTTATACGATGCGACACTCGTGTAGTTGTGACGGTTGTAGTGTTTTGCTACTTCGCTCCACCATTTCACAAGGGGCAGGTAGGGGGAATAAGTGTTTGAGCGGGCCCAGTAGATCTGTGGCGAGATGAAGTCGATAGTGCCGTCTTCGAGCCATTGCAGCGGGTCTGAATAAATCTGGTCATACTGCCAGTCTGTCGCCTGTATGTTTGGCCTCGTAAGGCCTCTTCTTGCAGCGGAGATGTATGAGACGCCGGCCGGACCGATGCCGAATCGCATGTCGGGACGTGTTTTCTGAATCTCGTCATAAAGTTCTTTGACAAATGTGTTGACATTGTGCCGGCGCCAGTCGTAGAGCGACATACCCGGATCGAGATCTTTCCAGAGCTGGTAATCGTCGGCATCTTCATCTTTTGTGCCATCTACGTAGCCGGGCATGCCGCCGTCGGGATAGAAATAATCGTCGAAGAGCATGCCGTCGATGTCATAGTTTGTATAGATTTCCTTGATGACGTCGAGACAGTGTTTGCGGGCTTCGGGTATACCGGGGTTAAAGGCTATCCATTTGCCGGAGGCGTTTCTGATGGTCCAGCCTTTGGCCGCCCATTCCTGGTCGAAAGAGGTGTTGTAGGGCGAGCCGGTATTAGAGATGCGGTAGGGATTTACCCACGCATAACATTCTATGCCGCGTTTATGACATTCTTCGAGCGCGAATGCCAGAGGATCCCAGCCGGGATCTTTGCCGCGGGTACCGGTGAGGTCACCGCTCCAAGGCTCGAGAGTCGATTTGTAATATGCGTCTGCCCTCGGTCTTACATGCAGGCAGACAGTCGTGAAATTCTGCGCCTTCAGTTTATCGAGATAGTCGATTAACTCTTGTTTGGCTTCCGCAGTGGTAGGCCTGCGCTTGCCGTTGTCAAGAAAGTATGGCCAGTCGATATTCATACCGGCCATCCAGGTCGACCTGAACTCACGCTTGGGAGCCTCGGCCATAATGTCGCCTGTCGCAAGAAGAGCCGCGAGAGATGCGGCGAGTAATAATTTCTTCATGTGATAATTAAGCTTTATAGATTTAAGTTTTTATTGATTTCGTCGGTATATGGGTATAGATACACGACAAAATTAATTTAAACATCTACTAAAAAGTGTTAAATTGAATTTTTATCTTGAGGCTTTAACTTTTTTTATGTAGTTTTTGCCGCTAAGCTTCTTGATATACGGGAATTTCGATTCTGAAACGTGTGAGGCCGTCGCTGTCGGTGCGCAGCGAGAATCTGAAGCCATGCTTGCGCAGCACTTCCGAGATAAATGTCAGGCCGATGCCGTGGCCGTCGGGTTTGTTGGTGAAGAATGGCGTGAACAGCAGCTGTCTGACATCATCGCTGATGCCGGCGCCGTTGTCGCAGATACATAGTTCGATTAAACTGTTGCTTTTATAGTGTGTGGAGATTTTTATAATTCCTTTTGTCGTTGCGGAGGCTATGCTCTCCGAGGCGTTTTTGACGATGTTGATGATGACGCGCTCAAACATCGCGGCGTCGAGTAAGACTTCGGTGTCGCCGCAGCCGGCGGTGAATTCGTAGCACGAACCCGATGTCCCGGCCATGCGTTTCAGAAACGGGCCGAGGCTGTCGATAAAGCAGTCTAAGGCTACCGGGCCGCGTTCTGGCTGCGAGAGCTTGACGACATCGGCATACCGGGCTATGAAATCGCCGAGAGTCTTCGCCCGGGAGGCGCAGGCGTCAATGAGCATGGGCATGTCGTCGTCTGACGATTCGAAATATGAAGCGAGTATGTCGAACGCCGACGACAGGCCGGCGACCGTGTTGTTGACTTCGTGCGAGATGTAGCGGATGACCTTGCCATAGGTCTCTTTTTCGGCGGCGGCGATAGAGTCGCTGATGTCGTCGATGATATAGAAATCATGGCTGATGCCGCAGTCGATGAAGTCGAGGTGGGTGCATCTGAGTGTATGGAAGTTCTCGGTGCGGAATGTCACGGTCTCGCCGAGCGGGATGTTCAAGAGATTCCGGCAGCCGGCAGTCTGTCCGGTGGTTTTGCCGTTGATATCGCCATCGATTGACAGCAGCGATGCCGCAGCCGGATTGACCATTTTAACATGGTTGTCATTCCCGACGATTATGACACCCACGGGTGCGCGTCCGATGAGTATGTTGAGGAAATGGTTCTGCTCCTCGAATCTGATGCGCTGGTCCTTGAGCTTTTCGAGCATCATGTTGAAGACTTCTGTTATGCGGTCGACCTCAGGCTGTCCGACGGGACGCAGGCGTGTGTTCCAGTCCTGTGCCTTGAGCAGATTCAGGCCGTCCGAGAGGGTGTTCAGCGGCCTGATGATCTGACGGTAGAGTATGACGAGCAGTATGATGTTGATGACAGTGGCAGCCTCGAGGAGGTAAAATTCGGTGTAGCCGGCGTCGTAGTCTTTGCCTATCATGAAGGCCCAGACCGACAGTTGCGCGGCGGCAACGATGAAAAAGAGCCACTTAATCCTCATCTGAAACCTTTTTGTTGAGGCGGTATTTGTCGATTCGGCGGTAGAGCGATGCGCGGCTCAGACCGAGTTCAGAGGCGGCGCGGCTGATATTGCCCTCGTTGCGTTCAAGGGCCGAGGCAATGGCCCGGCGCTCGTTGCCGGCGATGGTGTTGTCGCCCGGCGCCGGCTGTGCCGCTGTCGTTCGGCTACCGTCAAAACTGTCGGCAGTGAGCGTGTCGCCGCTGTTGACAAGCACGGCGCGCTCGACAATGTTTTTGAGTTCTCTTATATTGCCCGGAAAGTCGAATGAGCTGAGACGGCGGTATGCTTCAGGCGTGATTTCAGGCCGTTTGAGTCCGCTGTCATCACATAGCCGGCCGATGAAGTGGTCGGCGAGCGCGGCGATGTCGCCGCGGCGTGAGCGCAGGGGAGGCAGCTCGACGGTTATGAGATTGATGCGGTAGAAGAGATCTTCGCGGAAGCGTTTTTCGGCGACCATACGTGGCAGGTCGGCGTTGGTGGCGCAGATGACACGGACATCGACAGTGCGAGTCCGGCT
>USIN01000210.1 GCA_900554715.1 uncultured Bacteroidales bacterium | reverse complement strand
CGCGCACTTCGGCCGGAGTCAGATTGGGATTAGCTTCAAGCCATGCGGCCACACATCCTGCGGCGAACGGGCTTGACATCGATGTGCCCTGTTCGAGGTTCCAGTAATATGATTTGCCGTTTGTGTTCCAATAGGCGCATGAGTTTGTCGTGATGCCTGCCGATGCGGCGTAATAAGATGAAATCGACGAGATGATGCCGGCGCCCGGTGCGCAGAAGAGGGGCAGACTGCGGCCGTCGGCGAGTGTGCCGTAGCTTGAGAAGCCCGAAACCTCTTCGTAAGGCAGGTTGGCTGCTTCGTTGTATGAGTAAGTCTGGTTGTTGCATAAAGACCAGACTGTTCGGGTTGTCCATGAGCCTACTGCGATGATATTGTTACCGCAGGCCAGATTGTTTATCGATAAGTCGGGGGTGCCGTTCATCCAGCCGGCAACCTGAAGACCGCTCAGCGTCGCGCTCTGGCTGCTGTTGGTCAGGTAGATTGTCTGACCGGCTTTGCCGTCTACGATGATGCCGAGAATGAGTGTGCCCTTGTTCAGGGTGTTGTTTCTGAGCGAATATTGTATCTGGCAGTTGAAGCGGTTGTTGGTCTGTTTGTTGTCAGATGCTGAAACCATGACGAAGCTCGACGAGAATGCCTGGTCGAATTTGGTGTCGTGGATATATTCGGGAGCGGTATAGTTGCTTGTCGTAACGGTGGCCTGACCGGGGGCGTTTATGCTATACTGGTATTCGATGGAGTTTGTCGTGGTATTGTATATGACAAATTTGGTGTCGAATGCCGAGGCGTCCTTACCCCAGATGTCTATGATGCCCGAATAAGCGCTGCCAGGAGTGTTTGCCGCAGGGAATGTCTTGACAGAAGCATCGGATGCCGTCAGTGTCTTTACGATAGAGACACGGCTGTCGCCTTCGTTGCCGGCAGAAACGAATATGGGATATTCGGCGGCATATTTGTTGATCATGCTCGTGGCGGCGTCGGTTCCGTCATGGGGACCTATAACCGAGCCGATTGACAGGTTGATGACCGCAGGCTGGTTTGACGATTTTGCGAAGTTGCGTATCTTTTCGACTGCTGCCGTGATATTGTCGAAATCGAGTGAGCCGCAGGCTGCAGCGATGTCGGCGTCACGCGCTGCCGAGTAGAATGGCATCGATTTGATAGTCGAGGTCTGCGTGGTGCCTGTTGCCTGGTCATAGTTGATCCATTTCGGGCCGCGTCGGGTCATGTTTCCGGCGAGACAGCCCATGGTGTGTGTGCCGTGTGTGCCGCCGCGGTTGTCGGTCGTGAACGAAGCGATGCGCTCGGGTGTGGCGTATTCGGTCGAATAGCCGTTGGTCGAGCTGAAATGCCATAAGCGTTTGATGCGTGTCTCGCCGTCGGCGGTCTGGAAAAAGACATGGTTGGGATCCATACCGCTGTCATATATGCCGGCGATGACACCTTTGCCTGTGTAAGCCTGCGGCAGACCGCTGCCGGCGAGAACGGCGTCGGCGTTAGATCTCTCGCGGGCGACGTTAAGCATGGGGTCGGCTTTGCCCGGAAAAGCTACGTTTTTGACGAGATCGGTCTCAGACAGAGCTATGATGTCTTCGAGCGGGCCGTTGATGAGCATCATGTCGTCGATGGCAGCCAGAGTCTCGAATCCTAAATCTTCAATCTGCGATGCAGACACGCCGTTGTTTAAAGTTATGTAGACTGTAGCCGTGGCCTCTCCGCGTGAATCGGCCGCTAGTCTGATGGGCAGTTCTTCAGAGATGGCTATCGCAGCCTTCGGGGATGCCTTGAATGCTTCATACTGGCTAAGGGCAATGTTGCCGGCCGCGTCAAATTTCGGATTGAAGGCAGACATGGCAAGTCCCGGCAGGATGAGCGTGGATAACAGGTAGATTTTTTTCATTTTGTCAAATAAAAAATATAAGCAGATGAATTTTTAATCGATATTTTGCTGAAAGCAGTGCAAAGATAAGACATATAAGACATTTTATAGCTCATTTTGTGTTAAAATTTTGCGTTTTTCATTTTTGTGATGGGCAAAAGCCGGAAATCCGGTTCTGATACAAAGAAAAGCCCCGATTCTTCGCGAGTCGGGGTCATTTCTTGTAAGATCAAAAGTCAGTTATCTAAATCTACTGTTGTATTTGATATGTATTATATCGAAAAAGCTGTTGATGTTTTTGTTTATCAGTATTGTTTGTAATTATTGACATGACAGAGAGGCTAAGGTTTAATTATGAATATGAAATTAAATCATTTTAACATTTGACACCACTGCTCGTTGCAGTTCCCCGGTCAACTATGATAAAAAAATGTTATCTTTGCGTTGACTAAAATGCGTCAAAATTGATTTTGCATGGCATATAACACATATAAAGAAGATATAGGTCAGGCCGTTGAGGTGCTTAAACGCGGCGGTGTGATACTTTACCCGACAGATACTGTCTGGGGCATAGGCTGCGATGCCACCAACAGCGCGGCAGTCAGGCGTGTCTATGACATCAAGCGCCGTGACGACTCGAAGGCCCTTATCACTCTTGTCGGTTCTGTCGCGGCTCTCGAACGCGTTGTCGACAAAGTGCCCGATGTGGGTTATGAACTGCTCGACGCCGCTGTCGACCCTATTACTATAGTTTACGACAAAGGTGTCGGCGTCGCGCCCGAACTCCTCGCTTCCGACGGCAGCATCGGCGTCAGGGTCACCTCCGAGACATTCTCGCGTCAGCTCTGCGACGCTTTGCGGCGTCCGCTTGTCTCGACATCGGCCAATGTCAGCGGCTGCCCGTCGCCGGTCTTTTTCGATGAGATTTCGCCCGAGATAATAGCCGCTGTCGACTATGTCTGCACCTCGCGCCGCGATGACACGACGCCACGCCGTCCGTCGTGTGTCATCAGACTCTCGGGAAACGGTATGTTTAAGATACTCAGGAAATAATAACATATATGACGCCGGCAAACAGACAGCGATTTGTCAACATCGTCTTTGACTATTTCATGACGATGGCCGGATGGATATGCTTCAACATATTCAGATTCATATCCTTGCCCAACGATTTCAACATATCGCTGGGCCGGTGGCTTCTTGACCCTGTCGTCATGGCCGGCACATTCATTGTGCCGCTGATGCTGGTGGTTTTCTACGCCGTCTCGGGATATTATAACGAGGCTTTCAGGCGCTCGCGGCTCGACGACCTGCTCAACACACTTATCGTGACCTTTATAGCGGTGATTGTGATATTCTTCTCTGTCCTCGTCGACGATGACATCCCCGAACGTCTGAAAAACTACGAGCTCATGATGGCTATGTGGGGCTGTCTTTTTCTGCCCGTTTTTATTGTCAGATATATCATCTCGGTCAGAAACAAGAAACTCATACGCCGCGGCCTGCTGAGCTTCAACACTCTCATCGTCGGCGAGCCCGAGCGCGCGGCCCGGCTGGCACAGCGCCTCGCCGTCGATGACAACACGCTGCAGTATAACGTCATGGCATATGTCGATGACACCCCGGCCCGTCATGCCGCAGGCACAGTCGACCGCCCCGTGTATGACTTTGCCGACATAGAGGATATATGCGGGCGCCTCGATGTCAAGACTGTCATTGTCGTGGCGCGTTCGGGTGACATGAAGCGCACGATCGACATCATCAACCGCCTCTATCGTCTGGGCGTCAGGATTATGCTCACCCCCGAGATGTATCATATCATCA
>USIN01000209.1 GCA_900554715.1 uncultured Bacteroidales bacterium | reverse complement strand
AACGATGTCGACTATCTCGCGCTACTGAAGAAGTCATACGACGGCGGTCAGATAACCGTGCTCGACTACCTCCTTGAAATCAACTACTTCACGGAGGCTCGTCTTAACTATCTCGCGCTCTGTCACGACTACCGCCTGCGTCTCGCTGACCTCAACCGATACATTACCACCGATTGAACCGGCTCTTATACCAATAAAAAAAGCGGGGCGTGCCCCGCTTTTTTTATTTTCAGATGTAGTAATTTCACATTTCATCAATTGAGAAATCGTCGACTGTCACGTCAAACTCAATCTTGTCAAGGACGTCTGGATTATTGATCTCTATATTATATATGTAAGCGTGGCCCGGTTTCCACTCCTTGACTGTGCCGGATGTTGTCGGATATACAATGCGTCCGTAAGGAGATTCGGCCACAAGCATATAATCGGGCGTCTTTGAGTTAGGCCAAAGCTTGACGCCTGTAGCAGTGTCGAATATCTCGCAGTCAACCTGAATAAACGTACCTGTATAATCAGAATTCGTCAGCTGAGTTTCACCCAGAAGCTGAGGTATCGCGAAACTATAATTGAGGTTGTTTTCGGTGTAATCGGTCGGCACGGGTGTAAGAGTAACCGCCTCATCCTCACTTATAGCATAGAACAGTAGAGTTTTCCCCAATTTTTTGAATAGCGACCATGAACCGACAACATCAGGCGTCGATGCGAGCGTTGACTCTGTCGGGAAATTAAATGTACCCTGCAGATACAGGTTGCAGAGTGAGATATGACCTACTTTGACAGAAATACGCTGATTGGAGCTACTGAGCATCACGCTGACACGCGACAATGCATGGCGGAAGTTCAACAGCACGGGAGCGGCCTGCTGCGTCACCTGCGTCTTAACCGCATACAACAGATCGACATTGCCGGGATTGAGGTAATCGGGTATGTTACCTCCTTCCATTCCTTTGATATCGGGCGAATCGGTGATATCGGGGCTGAAAGCATAAAAGTTGATGGGACTTACGGGCCAATACGCCTCCGGCGAATATGTCCACGAACCTCCGTCACGAGTCACTTTCACACCATCCATAAGAGTCTCGCCCTCGGTAAAGCCATAGACTACAAATTCTTTCAATGTAGCGGTTGTTGTCGACGCAGCGCGGGAAGCATTCAGCGCGACAGCACTGAATGATATGACATTGCTGCTGACCGGCGCATCGTTCTCGTTGTCGCTGCAAGATGTCAGTGCGCTTGCTGCGGCAATACCTATCACGCCGAGAATCATGATTTTTGTTTTCATCATTTTTATAGTATTAATTCAGTAATAGCGTTTTGTTACACAACATAAATCTCTATATAAAATAAACACTCGTCAACTGTTTATGTTTATGATAACTGAAATCCAGCCGTCGACACCGACCTCGAAAGCTCCGGGATTATCGACCTGTTCTGATTGTTCAATCTTCAGGCCGTGTATGACAACCTTCACATCCAGCGGGTCTTCGGCTTCACGCACCTGCCCTGTCACATCAAATGTATAGCTGAACTTGCGGTTGTCTGCAAGCAACGTCACCAGTGTCAGCTTATTGTCTGTATCGGGAGTTTCAGGTATGCCGAAAGTTATAAATGTACCTTCTATGACCGAATCACCATTTTTATGCGCGTCAGATCTGACTGTCACGGGATAATCACCCTTGACCCCGGCAGCAAGATTTAACGCGCCGGCCAAACCGCTGAACGTGACGCCCATCGCTTTCACGCCGTCGAGATTCTCGACATCGTCTATGATAAAACTGTATCGTGCGGTCAGCTGCCTCTGCTGCAGAGTGAGGATAAAGTCTTTTGAATATCGGCTTTGGCCGCCATCGGCAGAATAAGTCAGGCCATTATAATCGATTGAGACCCGGTCATAACTGCAGCCCCACATCATATCGGGGCATTTAACAAGCCGCTGGCCGCCGACGGGCTCACGACAGACCAAGTCGGTATAAGCCGTATAGCCTCTGTAGCCTTCATCTTCTCTGAATCTTACATTATATGTGTCGTCGTTAAAACTCAACACACTATAGCAACCGAGCGGCAGGCTGACGCGGCCCCCTTCCTTACCGGGGAAATCAAAACGCCACGGCTCGCCGCCATCGGCCGCAAAAAACAGGCAGGCCATGCCTTCAGGATCTGCGTTGACAGCCTGACTCCAGTCATTATCGACCGTAATCATCAGTGACGAAGGGCAATTATCGTAATCATATATACATGACGACAGCATCAGACTCAGAATGAGCATAGATTTTAGCGGATGACGGCACGGATACATAATATGAATACTGATAATTTCATAAGAAAAACACTTGTAGACAAACAAGTGTTTTCAATTGCGCAAAAAACAGCAACGCCCGCACATGCCGGAAGGCATACGCAGGCGTTGTCTTAAAAATTTTAAACCGGTAGAATCAGCGCAAGCGGTTGTAGCTGTCAAGAAGCTTGCGGTCGCGGTTCATCATCGTATAGGCGCCGAGAGCGAGGATAAATGTCACGACAAGCAGCGTGACACCGCCTAAAATGACGAGCTGGGCGTCTGGCATAGCATAATATACGATGAAAATGCCTGTGACAATGGCAGCTACAAGTAGAACCATAGACACAAGCGTCATAGTCATCTGACGCTTCAGATCCTTATACATGAATATCGACAGAAACAAAACCACACCGATAAGTATGCTCACAATCATCAGAACGGGAGCGTCTTTGAGATAAACACTCTCGACCTGCTCTGCCGTGGCCGAAACCGTGGCGAAAGGTGTCGAACAGAAAATTGCCATAACTATGACCGCGAGAGCGAGCAAAACGGTCTGCCATCTTTGAATTACCATATATTTTAAGATTTTAAAGAATTAATAATCGCATCGATAATAAGCGGTTTATACGAGATGTCGACGCCGGCTTCTGCCAGGCGGCCGCTGTCTTTGTCAAGTCGTCTGACAAGATTATTGACGCCGTCAGGCGCGAGACTGCAATATCGTTTATAGCCCTCGACAGCTCCGGCGATGTCGTTTTTGGCCCAAGCGAGATGGGCGCGGCCGAGGCAGTCTTCGGCTGTCGCCTCAGAGGCAAAGAGGCGGTCGTAACAACGGCGGCTCTGCTCATACTGACGCATCACGAAGTAGAGACCGGCAAGCGCGCGGGCGGGTTTCAGCGATGATTCGTCGATGAATTCGGCTTTCAGGAAACTGTTGACCGCCTTGTCATAATCTTTTATCATTGCATATAGAGTGCCTTGTGTCATCGCAAGTTCAAACGACTGCGGATCGAGCTTTTCAAGACGCTCACAGACAGCAAGCGCGCGGTCATACTGACCGAGACAACGCAGAACATAGATATATCGCCGTAGCGTCCAGCGGTTTGACCCGTCGAGCAGGTCGCTCTGCTCGTATGCCAAGGCCGCACGGTCGTAGAGTCCGAGACGCTCGTATGCGTAGCCAAGCTGACGGCTGCGTGACGCCGACGGGTCGGCCGTCTCGTCGACGAGGCTGAGATAGCGTATCGCCTTGTCATAACACTGCAGCCTGATATACAGCGCGGCAAGAGATTCCAGCTCGTCGGTATTGCTGAAATCTTCGGCAAGCCTGGGATTGTCGAGCACATCGACCACATCGGCAAAGGGATTATAGAACTCGCCTTTTCGGCGGAATAGTTTGTAGAAACGGTATATGCTCAGAATATAGTTGTTTG
>USIN01000208.1 GCA_900554715.1 uncultured Bacteroidales bacterium | reverse complement strand
CGGGCAGGGCGAAACCTACGCGCTCGTCATTACTGCCTGCAACGGCCTGTGGCGCTATGCCATCGGCGACACTGTCAGGATCGAGTCGGTCGATCCGCTGAAGATAACCATAGCAGGCCGTACGAAACACTTCATCAACGCATTCGGCGAGGAACTGATGGTTCACAATGCCGACGCCGCCCTTTCGGCCGCCTGTGCCGCCACAGGGGCATCGCTCCTCAACTACACCGCCGCGCCGGTCTTTGCCGACGGTCATAAACGCGGCCACCATCAGTGGCTTATCGAATGGCGCGACGCTCCCCCGTCGCTCGACGGTTTCGCCCGCGAGCTTGACATGGCGCTCCAGCGCGTCAACTCCGACTATCAGGCAAAACGCTCGGGAGGCATATTTCTTGATCCGCCCGAGATTGTCACCGCCCGACCCGGTCTCTTCGACAGCTGGCTTGCATCGACCGGTAAACTCGGCGGCCAGCGCAAGGTGCCGCGTCTCGCCAACGACAGGCGTGTCATCGACAGTATGCTCGAGTTCAACAATAAATAATCAACACAGTTATTAATAAACACAGTCAGATATCAGATATGAAATTTAAAAACCTTATTTTAGGCATGTTTATGGCGGCATCGGTCGCCGCGACAGCGTCAGACGCCAGATATGTCTTCTATTTTATTGGTGATGGCATGGGCATGGGTCCGGTGCTGACGGCCGAAACCTATAACCGTGAGATTCTCAAGAATGACAAACCGCTGCTGATGATGCAGTTCCCGGTCGTCGGCTGGTGTACGACCTACTCGGCGTCGAGCATGATAACCGACTCGGCTGCCGCCGGCACGGCTCTCTCGACAGGAACGAAGACTAAAAACAGCATGCTCGGCATGGGACCAGACACGACTTCGGTAACCTCGATAGCCCGCTTCTTCAAAGACGACGGCTTCGGTGTCGGCATTGTCACGTCGGTAGCTCCCGACGACGCCACTCCCGGCGCATTCTACGCCCACGTGCCCAACCGCAAGGATTTCTATACCATAGGCCGTCAGGCTGCCGAGTCGGGCTATGAGTTTATCGCCGGCGCCGGTCTCCGCGGCGTTACCGACAAGAAAGGCAATCCCACCGATCTCCTCGACGTCATGAAAGCCAACGATGTCCGTGTGGTCTACGGTCCTGAGGAACTCAAGACTGTCGGCACCGAACGCGTCATGCTCGTCAACAACCACGGCACTCCCGACTATAATATAGGTTACACTATCGACTCTGTCGCCGGCGGACTCACCCTCCCCATGATGACCGAAGCGTGTCTCGACCGTCTGATGAAGACCTCGCCCGACCGTTTCTTCATGATGGTCGAGGGCGGTAACATCGACCATGCCCTTCACGCCAACGACGGCGGCACGGCCATCGTCGAGATATTCAATTTCAACGAGGCTCTTAAAGTCGCCTTCGACTTCTATCTCGCACATCCCGACGAGACCCTTATCGTCGTCACTGCCGACCACGACACCGGCGGCATGGTGCTCTGCCATCCCAAAGGCAAGAAATATGTCTCGCATGTCGAGTATTTCAAGAAGCAGCGCATGTCTAAAGAGGCTTTCAGCGAATACTGCAAGTCGCTCATCAGGAACGACCGCGACTATACATGGGCCGACATGAAGGCATTTCTTGAGAAAAATACCGGGCTTTTCTCGCTGATTCCCGTCGACGACGATGATGAGACGTCGCTGCGCGAGAGCTTCGAGGAGTCGTTCGAGCAGCATCGCGACAGTGACCAGAAGACCCTCTATGCCAGCTTCAACGCTTTCGCCGCCAAGGTCTACAAACTCATCAACGACGCCGCCGGCATCAAATATACCACCCTCAGCCACTCGGGCAATCCTGTGCCCGTCTTCGCCGTCGGCGCCGGCTCTGACCTGTTCAAGTCATATAACGACAACAGCAATCTCCCTCGCCTCATCCTCGAAGCCGCGGGCAAAGATCCCAACCTCCTCAACCGCAAATAACCCCGCCCTCATCACAAAAAAGAACATAAGAACATAAGACAAAAGAACAGAAGAGTTTAATTACCCTTCTGTTCTTTTTTATACACTAAAGACATTTGTCTTTATGTCTTTATGTCAAGAAACCTTCTGTTCTTTCCAAATTAAAAAAATCTTCTGTTCTTATGTTTTTAAAACACGCTGAGGGTATCAGAACTTTCTGATTCCCATGATTTCGCGGACTTCGGCGAGAGTCTTCGAAGCGCGTTCGCGGGCCTTCTCGGCGCCGCGGGCGATGACCTTGCGCAGATAGTCGTCGTCGGCCATGATGTCGTTGACGCGTTCGCGGATAGGCGTTGTCACAGCCAGAATGTCTTCGGCGAGCTGTTTCTTGAGGTCGCCGTAGCGTATCGAGCAGTCGGCATAGGCGTCGCGGAAGTGTTTGACTACATCGGGGGTCGATGTCAGCTCAAGCAGCGTGAAGAGGTTGGCGATCGGTTCGCTCATCGGAGAGTTCGGTGCCTGGGGGCCTTCGTCGGTGACGGCGCGCATTACCTTTTTGCGCAGCACTTTGGGGTCATCGACAAGATAGATGCAGTTGCCTTCGCTTTTGCCCATCTTGCCCGAGCCGTCAAGCCCCGGGACTTTCACGGGTGCGCCCCCGAAGTCGAAGTCGTATGGCTCAGGGAACAGGTCTACGCCGTAGAACGAGTTGAATCGGCGGGCGAAGCGACGTGTCAGCTCGAGGTGCTGCAGCTGGTCTTTGCCGACAGGCACTTTCGTGGCCTTCTGTATCAGTATGTCGACCGCCATGAGGGTCGGGTAGGTCAGCAGGCCGGCGTTGACGCGCTTGTTGGTCTCGTTGCCGATGATCTCGCGCTCGATCTGCTCGTCGTTCTCGTCTGTGGCGGTGATGCCTAAGGCCTTGCGGGCCTTGTCCTTGAACGATGTCGTGCGCATCAGTTCGCCGATGCCGACGTGCATGTTGAGCAGCAGATACATCTCGGCTATCTCGGGAACGTCGCTCTGTACGAATATCGTTGCCTTCTCGGGGTCGATGCCGGCGGCGAGATATTCGGCGAGGATGCTTTTGACGTTGGCGTGGAGCTGGTTGGGGTCGGGGTTGGTTGTCAGGGCGTGAAGGTCTGCGATGAAAAAGTTGCAGTCATAGTCGTCCTGTATTCTGACGAATTTGCTCAGAGCGCCATAATAGTTTCCCAGGTGTAGGTTGCCTGTCGACCGTATGCCGCTCAATACTATTTCTTTACTCATGATTATGCTTTATTTCGTTAGATGGTTTTCTTATATATTATAATATAAATGTCTCGGAGGGAGGCTTAACTATTTGGTGTGAAAAGACGTGAGGCGGCAAGCCGCCAGTCGCGCAGCATCATCTTCAGCGGCGTGATGAGGGGGCGGAATTTCATCTTGTCGCGCGGGGTGAACATGCGCAGTCCGCCCGGATGGCATGCAACCTTGATTGTTTCGGGCATGTCGACCGGCTCGCCGTCGATATGTGCCACGCCGGCCTGATCGCGGCTGATTGTCGCGTGCGATACCCTTATAATGTCAATCAGGGCGTTTTTGCCTATATATCCTGTCATAAGGCCTACTCCGACAAGAGCCTGCGCGAATGCGTTTGATTTGTGTATCACGGTGATATCCATAAGCCCGTCGCGTATCGACGCCGCCGGTGCGATAAACGCGTTGTTGCCGTATTGCGACGCATTGCAGCAGGCTATGAGGAATGCCTTGTCAACC
>USIN01000207.1 GCA_900554715.1 uncultured Bacteroidales bacterium | reverse complement strand
GCGGCGAAGCGGCCTTCGTAGGTGTCATAATAATTGCCGGGAAGAGGGAAACGCACGTTTTCATAGAGATGATAATGGCGTTCGGCCGGCACCCAGTTGCGGTGTATGGCCTTATGGTGCATCATCAGGAAGAAAGGTTTGTCGGGATTGCGCCGGTTCGACAGCCATTCTTCGCAATATTCGGTGATGAGGTCTGTGACATATCCTTTATGACGCACGGTGTCGTTCTCGGTTATAAACACCGGGTTGCAGTATTCACCCTGATCGTTGAGCACCATCCAGTAGTCGAAACCGGTCGGTTTGGAGACAAGATGCCATTTGCCGATGACTGCGGTCTCATAACCGTTGTCACGCAGAATCTTGGGGAGGGTCTGCTGCGAGCCGTCGAAACCTTTCGACGAATTGCGCATGAAACCGTTCTTGTGGCTGTGAAGGCCGGTAAGAATCGATGCGCGGCTCGGGCCTGAAATAGAGTTGCAGCAATAGTTATTCTGAAACACGGCGCCCTGATGTCCGATGCGGTCGATGTTCGGCGTTGGCGCTACCCGGCCTATCGGGTGACCGTAGATGCTCATAGCCTGACGGGCATGGTCGTCGCTCATTATAAAGATTATGTTAGGCCTCCGCTGCAGCGAATCGGTTACGGGCGCTTCACCGCCATGACTTTCAACCGCAGGGAACAGCGGCAGAATGGCCAATCCGAATGTCAGTCGTTGTTTCATTTTCTGTAGTTGCTGTGTGATGAATTTTGATCAGTCAACAAATTTAGCAATATTTTTTGTATTTTTGTAGCTGAACGCCTTACATATCAGATTTTAATTATAAACCATATATTTTTTCGTTATCGCATGAAAAAACTGACACTTATGATCGGTCTGCTGCTGCCGCTGGCAGGTCAGGCCATCACACCTCTCTGGCTGCGCGACGCCAAAATATCGCCTGACGGCAAGACAATCGCGTTTACATACAAGGGCGATATCTGGACCGTCGCCACCGAAGGCGGACAGGCCACACGCCTGACAGCCACAGACGATTACGAGACGACTCCGGTGTGGAGCCCCGACAGCCGTTCGATAGCTTTCGCCGGCGACCGCGCGGGCAACTTCGACATATATGTCGTAGACGCCAATGGCGGAGCGCCGCGCCGACTCACCTACAACTCGGTGTCGGAAGTGCCCGAGGCTTTTACGCCCGACGGCAAAAGTATCGTCTTCTCGGCGTCAATCATGGACCCGGCCGAGAGCGCCCTGTTCCCCACCTCGCGCATGACCGAACTTTATAAAGTCAGTGTCGCCGACGGCGCGCTGACGCAGGTGCTGGCCACACCGGCCCGTTTTGTCAGCTGGCAGCCCGACGGTCAGTCGTTTCTCTATCAGGATGTCAAAGGCTTTGAAGACGAGTGGCGCAAGCACCACACCTCGTCTGTGACCCGTGACATCTGGCTCTACGACGCCAAAAGCGGACGCCACACCAACCTGACGGCCCGCGGGGGAGAAGACACCAATCCGGTAACAGGCCCGGACGGCAAATTCTATTTTCTGAGCGAACGCAACGGCAAGACTGTCAATGTTTACGAGGCATCAACCTCGAACGCCGCCGACGCCAAGGCGCTGACATCGTTCGCCACCCACCCCGTCAGATTCCTGTCACGCGCCGACAACGGCACTCTTGCATTCACCTATGACGGCGAAATATACACTCTGGCACCGGGGAGCAAACCCGCCAAAGTCGCCATCGAACTGACAGACCCCGACGTCAACATCGTCGAAAAAGCAGGTGTGCGCAACGGCGCACGTCATGCCGTTCCGTCGCCCGACGGCAAATCGATAGCCTTCGTCTACCGCGGCGATGTGTTTGTCACGCCTGTCGACTACTCGACAACCAAACAGATTACGACGACGCCCGAAGCCGAAAACGACGTGACCTGGTCGCCTGACGGCAAAGCTCTGATATATACCAGCGAACGCGACGGCCTTGCCAATATCTACCGCGCGACTATCGAGCGCGAGGAGAGCGAACCCAACTTCGCCAATGCGACCATTATCAAAGAGGAAGCCCTCTTCAAGGCCGACAGCCATGAGCGCGGAGGCGCAGAAATCTCGCCCGACGGCAAGAAACTCGCCTTTATCCTCGACCGCACGAAACTCGCCGTGATGGACCTCGACAGCAAGAAAGTCAGACAACTGACCGACGGCACGACAAATCCGCAGCGCAACGGCACATTCGGCTTCATCTGGTCGCCCGACTCGAAATGGATAGCCCTCGAGATTGTCGACCGCCGTCACGAGACAGCGACATAGCGATCATCAATGTCGAAAGCGGCGAGATGACAAACCTCACAAACAGCGGCTACTTCGACGAGCGTCCGCACTGGAACCACGACGGCACGGCTATCACTTTCCAGTCAGAACGCTACGGTATGCGCAACCACGCTTCATGGGGGTCGCAGGGCGACGTCATGGCTATCTTCCTGACGCGCGACGCATACGACCGCTTCCGTCTTTCTGAAGAAGATTATGCCCTTCAAAAAGAAATTGAAAAGGACAACAAGAAAGGCAAAGACGAGAGCGAGAAAGCCGACAGCAAGGATAAGAAAGACAGCAAGGACATCGTCGTCGAACTCGACGGCATCGACCGCCGCATCGTGAGACTGACGCCCATGTCGGCCGATCTTTCAGACCATATCGTCACCGCCGACGGCGAGTCTCTTTATTATATCATAAGCGGGCCGGAGAAACAGCAACTCTGGAAGCTCGGTCTGCGCAAAGACGAGAACAAACTTGTCGGCAATCTTGACGGCGCCGGATATTTTGCTTCAGACAAAGACGGCAAAAACCTCTTTATCGTGGGCCGGTCGATAAAGAAGCTCGACCCCAAGAACGACAAGACCACGGCCGTGACCTACGCCGGGACGATGAACATCGACCGCGCAGCCGAACGCCGCTATATGTTTGACAACATCGAGCGCGAGGAGCGCGAACGCTTCTACACGGCCGATATGCACGGCGTCGACTGGAAGGCCATGAGCAAAGCATACCGGAAGTTTCTGCCGCACATCAACAACAACTATGATTTCGCCGAAATGGTCAGCGAATGGCTCGGCGAGCTCAATGTCAGCCACACGGGCGGCAGATACAGCCACCCCTCGTCGAGTCAGGACGACCGCACGGCGTCGCTCGGTCTCATCTATGACTTCAGCCACAAAGGCGACGGACTGAAAATAGCGGAAGTCGTGGCCGGGGGGCCCTTCGACCGCGCGTCATCGACCGTCAAGGGCGGCACAATCGTCGAAGCCGTCAACGGCAACAAAGTAGGCTTCGACCCGTCGATGGCACAGGCTCTCAACGACATCGCCGGCAAGAAGACGCTCGTCAGCCTCTACAATCCGGCGACGGGCGAGCGCTGGAGCGAGGTCGTCAAACCGATTTCGGCCGGCAGCTTCAACACTCTGCTATATAACCGCTGGGTAAAGAGCCGCGCCGACGCTGTCGACCGCATGTCGGGCGGACGGCTCGGGTATGTCCATATCCAGTCGATGGGCGACGATTCGTTCAAAAGTCTATGCCGACGTTCTCGGCAAGTATAACGACCGCGAAGGTATCGTAATCGATGTCAGATGGAACGGCGGCGGCCGCCTTCATGAAGACATCGAGGTGTTCTTCAGCGGCGAGAAATATCTCACTCAGGAAATACGCGGCCTCAAGACATGCGACATGCCGTCGCGCCGCTGGAACAAGCCGTCGGTGATGATTATGAGCGAAGCCT
>USIN01000206.1 GCA_900554715.1 uncultured Bacteroidales bacterium | reverse complement strand
GGCAAGTTACCACCCCATCCACGACCACTTTAGCGGCAGACATCCCCGCGCACCTGAAAAGTCGAATCGATGTCAAACGAACATTGACATTGTTGGAAATAAATTTGGCATAGGTTTGATATACCGAAAAATCAGCCACTTAGTTTGGGGCTAAATGGCTGATTGCGTTATTGGCGAAATTATTATATCTGCCCCACGATAAGCATGGGGTCGGGTTGCTTATCCGCAATAGAAATAGCGTCGCACAAGCTCGAGCATTTTCGCGGGATCGTTCTTGGCGGCTTCAGCCTCGGCCTGGTCGTAAGACTTGAGCTTAGCTATCATCCCGTCGATAAGCGCGGGAGCGAAAACGCCTTTGGCTTCGAAGATGGCGCGGTCGTCATAGAGGCGTTCGGCCGATGCCTCGCAGGAGTAGGGGAGCGAGTCGAGGTCTTTGACGCACTCGGCGTTCTTGCTGTCGTGGATGTTGACGTCGACATAGGTCTTGCGGGCAATTTCGAGCGATTCCTTGTGCTCGAAGCCATAGCGCGCGGCGACTGCCAGTCCGGCGATGAGCAGATAGATGTCTGCCGAGCAGTCTGCCGAGCGGATTTCTACGGTCTGCTTGTGCGAGGCGTCGATGTCGACCGAGATGGTGCCGGGATTGAGTTCGGCGCACATGTCGCGTTCAGCTGTCCATCCGAGCGGCACTCTCACAAGGACCGAGCGGTTGCGGTCGCCCCAGCAGACGTTTGTTGGCGCTTCCTGATGTGGCACGAGGCGGAAGTAACTTGTCGGATTGGTGTTGCCGAAAGCTGTGATGGCCGGAGCCAGCGCCATCAGTCCGCCTATCATGCGAAGTGCGTCGTTACTCAGCTTGCGGTCTTTGTCGAGCATGACACTGCGGCCGTTGGCATCGGTGAGGCGCATGTGTATATGCAGACCTGACCCGGCTTTGCCGACCGTGATTTTCGGTGCGAACGTCACGTCGAGTCCCTCGCGAGCGGCGAGATTTCTGATGACCCATTTGGCGAGCATAAGCTGGTTGGCGGCTTTCCGGGCGTCGACGGGCAGAAATTCGATTTCGTTCTGTTCGTAGACCGTGCCGTCGAGGGTGAAATTACCCACTTCAGAGTGCCCGTATTTGATATATCCGCCTGTCATGGCGATATATTTCATACACTTGACTCTGAAATCATTGAATTTGGCAAATGGTGCCGATTCGTGATAGCCGCGCTGGTCTGTTGCCGGGAATGTGCCGTCGTCGGCTTTGATGACATAATATTCGAGTTCGCCCATGGCCTCGAATGTCAGGCCCGTCTCTTCTGTAAAACGGCTGCAGGCTTTTTCGAGCGTGTACTCGGGCGAGCACTCGAGCGGATTGCCGTCTTTGTCGAAGAAGCGGCAGAGGAAGCCCACTGTTGGCAGTTCTGCGAAAGGGTCGAAAAAAGCCGTCGAGAACATCGGCAGGGCATAGAGGTCTGAGTTGCCGGCCTCGATGAAAGGAAACAGCGACGACCCGTCGACACGTTCGCCGAGCGTAAGTATCGTCTCGAGATAGTCGAGGTCGTTTATGATGAAATTGAGAGTCTTGAGACGTCCGTCGGCAGCCGGATACATGAAGTTGACGCATTCGACATTGTTGTCTGTGATATATCTCACGATATCTTCACGTGTGAAGCTGTCCGGCTGTTTCTGCAGGTATGCCGCGACGGGATTTTTGGTTAATGTAAGTTTTTTATCCATGGTAATAATTGAGGTAATCTTTTAACTTGTTTTGCAAATGTACTTAATTGTATTATATGTTGCAAATAAGCTTAGGATAGTTTAACTTTGCTGTAGAATGATTAAAGTTTAATGTAATGAAAGTACTACTTATAAACGGCAGTCCTCACCGCGACGGCAACACTTCGATTGCTCTCGCCGAGGTCGCCCGCACCCTTGAAAGCGAAGGCATTGAGACAAAGACAGTATGGATCGGTACCAAGCCGGCGCAGGGCTGTATCGCCTGCTACAAATGCTATCAGCTCGGCCGCTGTGTCTTCCACGATGACATCTACGAGGAGCTTCATGCCGCTGTCGCCGAGTGCGACGGCCTGATAGTCGGTTCGCCGACATATTACGCCGGGCCTGCCGGTTCGCTCTGCGCCGTCCTCGACCGTCTCTTCTATTCGTCGGCTCCGCTGCTTAGAGGCAAACCGGCCGCAGCCGTCGTCGTCTGCCGTCGCGGCGGCGCGAGTGCCAACTTCGACCGCCTCAACAAATATGTCTCGATTATGAGTATGCCTATAGTTACCTCACAGTATTGGAACAGCGTCCATGGCCGCGACATCGGCGAAGCCCGCGAAGACGGAGAAGGCCTCCAGACGATGCGCGTGCTTGGCCGCAACATGGCGTGGCTGCTCAAGTCAATCAACAATCCCTCGTCGCCGGCGTTGCCCGATCCTGAGCCCCGCATAGCCACAAATTTCATCCGCTGATATGGAAAAGCCCCGAATAGTCATCCTCGACGGCTATGTCGCCAACAGCGGCGACCTGTCGTGGCAAGAAATCGCCTCGCAGGGTGAGCTGACCGTCTATGACCGCACATCGCCCGACGAAGTCATCGCCCGTTGCTCTGGTGCGACAGCCGTCTTCACCAATAAGGTCATAATCGATGCCGAAACTATAGCCGCTCTCCCTGATTTGAAATTTATCGGAGTCCTTGCCACCGGTTACAATAACGTCGACATCGAAGCCGCGCGCCGAACAGGTATCGTCGTCAGCAACGTCCCGGCCTACAGCACCATGTCTGTCGCCCAGCTCGTTTTCGCCATGCTTCTGACGATATGTAACCGCGTCAGCGACTATTCTGCGAGCGTCGCCGCAGGCCGCTGGGCCTCGTGCGACGACTTCAGCTACCGCCTCGGCCCGATTGAAGAACTCGACGGCAAGACAATGGCTGTTTATGGTCTCGGCAACATCGGCCGGCGCGTGGCTGCCATCGCCGCCGCCTTCGGCATGCATGTCGTCAGCTGCACCTCGCAGCCTGCCGAAAATCTGCTGCCGTATATCGAGAAAGTCTCGCACGACGAGATGTTCCGCCGGGCCGACGTCCTCTCGCTCAACGCTCCGCTCACTGCCACAAACCGTCATTTCGTCAACGCATCCACTATCGCCCTGATGAAGCCGACTGCCATCGTCATCAATACGGCCCGCGGGCCGCTTGTCGACGAAGATGCTCTCGCTGACGCTCTTGCCTCGGGCCGACTGGCCTTCGCCGCCGTCGACGTGCTTGCTGTCGAGCCGCCGCGACAGGGTTCTCCGCTCATAGGTCTCGACAATTGCATCGTGACACCGCATGTCGCCTGGCAGTCGACCGATGCCCGCCGTCGTCTCCTCGATGTCTCGGCTGCCAATCTCCGCGCTTTCCTTGCGGGCGCTCCTCAGAACGTTGTCAATTGAAGATTGCAGATTATTTCGTAAATTTGCAGTCTGAACTATGATATATCCCGCAACGATTGAAACAAAAATAGGCTTCGACAGCGTCCGCGCACATATCGCCGAGCGTTGTCAGTCGCCCCTTGGTGTGGCCGAATGTGAGGCCATGGCTTTTTCTTCTGATTACAGGACCGTCATGAGCCGTCTCGGCGAGACCGCCGAGATGCTGACGATACTCCTCGGCGACGAGGCTTTTCCCGATGAGAACATCAACGACATGACCGCTGCTGTCGCAGGCGCTCGTGTCGAGGGTTCGTTCATGTCACCCGCCGACTTGCTCAGGGTGCGCCTGTCATTGGCGACAATGGCC
>USIN01000205.1 GCA_900554715.1 uncultured Bacteroidales bacterium | reverse complement strand
AGACCTTTGACTCCCAATGGCTGAAGACCTTGGTCTACGGGGCTTATTTTCTTAGAAATTTGCTTGGGGGAGGGACAAAAAAAATTATCCGTCATCACGACGAATAATCTTTTTAACCTTAAATCTAATACCATGAAAAACACGATGCAAAGTTAATAGACTTATGTTATAAAACATAGTTTTTAAAAAGATTTTTGCTCGTACTTAACAATATTTAAACAAATAAGTATTATAAACCTTTAATTTTACAACTATTTGCTTTAGCCGTAAAAAACAATTAATTTTGCCGCGCAATTTCCAATAAGTGATTCTAAAATCAGGTTTATGAAACGTAGTCTAATTTCCTTGGCCATAGGCACCTTTGCTCTCGGCATCGCCGAATTCGGCATGATGGGCATACTCGGCGATGTTGCCGACGGACTGGATATCAGCATTGTCAAAGCCGGGCATTTCATTTCGGCATATTCACTCGGCGTGGCTGTCGGCGCTCCGCTGCTGATAGCTCTGCGGCGGCTGCCGCTTAAGACGCTGATGCTGATACTCAGCGCAGTAATATTCCTCGGTAATCTCTGTGCGGCTTTGGCGCCGGGCTATCTGACGCTGCTATGCGCCCGATTTGCGTCGGGGCTGCCTCACGGGGCATTCTTCGGCGCGGGTGCTATCGTCTGTTCGCGTTTGGCCGACAAGGGCCACGGCGCTTCGGCAGTAGCCGTGATGGTCGGCGGCATGACGGTGGCAAACGTCGTCGGCGTACCTGCCGCGACATTCATAAGCACGACGCTCAACTGGCGCTTTGCCTTCGGCATCGTGGCTTTGTTCGGCCTCTTGGCCTTCACGGCGATGACACTGTGGCTGCCCTACCTCAAACCACTGCCCGACACGGGCATCAAGGGGCAGTTCGGCTTCCTGCGCCACAAAGAGCCGTGGCTGATCTACACGGGCGTGTTCTTCGGCCAGGCGAGCGTCTACTGCTGGTTTAGCTACGTCGAGCCGGTAATGACCGACATCACAGGCTTCTCGGCGCATGCGATGACGTGGGTGATGATGCTCGCCGGCGCGGGCATGGTTACGGGCAACGCCGTCGCAGGCAAGTTGGCCGACCGCTACCGCGCGTCGTATGTGACGGGCTGGGTGGCCGCGATACTCGTCGTTGTCATGCCGGCGATATATCTGTGCGCGGCGATGAAGGTAGCGTCGCTGCTGCTGATGTTCACCGCGACGGCCGGACTTTTTGCCATCGGCGGCCCGCTGCAGTATCTGATTGTGAAATACGCCAAAGGCGGCGAGATGCTCGGAGGCGCCGGAATACAGATAGCGTTCAACGTCTCGAACGCCGTGTCGGCCTCGCTCGGCGGATTGGTAATCAAAGAGGGCTTCGGCCTCGCCTCGCCCGCGCTTTTAGGTGTGCCGTTTGCGGTGATTGGAGCGACGGCGCTGTTTGCGCTCTACAGAGACGAAAAAGACGCCGCAACCCGTTGAGGCACGGCGTCTTTCATATCGCACTAATTTTTCTTACTTCACTTTAAAGGCGACTTTCGAGCGTATGTCGCGCGACGAGGCGCCGACAAGAGCCTCAAACTTGCCGGGGTCGACGACCCACGCGTGTTTGTCGGCATCGAAGTAGCTCAGGTCGTCACGCGAAATCTCGAAGGTGACTGTCTCGGTCTGACCCGGCTCGAGGCTGATTTTCTTAAAGCCCTTGAGCTCTTTGACCGGACGCGGAAGCGTGGTCTTGAGGTCTGAGACATAGAGCTGGACAATCTCGCGGCCGGCACGGTCGCCTGTGTTGGTGACAGGGATGCTGACTGTGAAGACATCGTCGGCCGTGCCCTCGGTCTTGTCGATGGTAGCCTTGCCGTAGTCAAATGTCGTATAGCTCAGTCCGTGACCAAAGGGGAAGAGCGGCTGAATCTTGTTTTTGTCGGCCCAGCGGTAACCGACAAAGATGCCTTCGCGATACTCGATGTCAACGATATTAGAGCCGTCGTTACGGGGCGTGCCGGGATACTGGCCGACCGCATGGGCACCCACGTCTGAGAGACGCGCGGGGAAAGTCATGGGGAGTTTGCCCGAGGGGTTGACGTCGCCGGTCAGCACCGATGCAAGGGCATTGCCGCCCTCAGAGCCGAGGAACCAGGCCTGAACGATGGCAGGCACCTTGTCGACCCAGGGCATAGCCACGGCGTTGCCCGAGATGTTGACGACAATGAGATTGGGATTGACAGCGGCAAGAGCCTCGATGACGGCATCCTGGTTGTATGGAAGTTCGAGACCTGCGCGGTCGCTGTCCTCGCAGTCCTGATGGTTGTCTTTGTTGAGACCGCCGACGAAAATGACATAATCGGCGTCTTTGGCAACGTCGACCGCCTCGGCGATAAGCTGCTCGGGGGTGCGGTCGTCAGCGAGATTCTGGCCGGTCGTGACGCCGTTGTATTCGCCGGTCGTGTCACCGACATAGCCGCGGGCATAGACGACGTCGGCTTTGCCGGCGAGGCGCTTGCGCAGGCCGTCGAGGGGCGAGATCTCATATTTAGCTTTGAGCGACGAGCTGCCGCCGCCGACAGTCATCATCTTGATAGCGTTCTCGCCGATGACGGCGACTTTCTTCCGTCCGTCGAGCTTCATTGGCAGGACATTGCCGCGGTTGGCGAGGAGCACGATGCCCTCTTCGCCGATATGACGGGCGGCCTCGGAGTGCTCCGGCGAGCAAAGCGAGCCGTAGGGGCGGTTGTTGTCCATGACCGTGCGGTACATCAGGCGAAGGACGCGGCGGGCCTTCTCGTCGAGTTCTTTCGTGCCGACCTTGCCGGCTTTGATGAGCTTGAGGTAAGGCATGGCGAGGTAATAGTTGTCGTAAGCGTTGTTGGTGCCCTGCGACAGTCCGTCGGTCCAGCTGCCGAACTCGAGGTCGAGACCGTTGTGGATGGCCTGCTCGGTGTCGTGTGTGCCGCCCCAGTCAGAGATGACGGCGCCGTCGAAACCCCACTCGCCTTTGAGAATATCGTTAAGAATATATTGGTTATGACAGAGATGCTGGTCTTTGTAGAGGTTATATGCACCCATGACCGACCATACGCCGCTGTCGACCGCCTCCTTAAAGGCGGGAAGATAGATTTCATAAAGGGCGCGGTCGTCGACGATGACGTTGCTCGTGTGACGGTTGACCTCGTTGTTGTTCAGGGCGAAATGTTTGAGACAGGCAGCCACGCCGTTGCTCTGGAGGCCCTTGATGTAGGGCACGACCATCTTGGCGGCGAGATACGGGTCTTCGCCCATATACTCGAAGTTGCGGCCGTTGAGAGGTGTACGGTAAATGTTGACGCCCGGGCCGAGCAGGACATCTTTCTTGCGGTAGCGGGCTTCCTCGCCGAGCGATTTGCCGTAGAGACGCGAGACATCGCGATCCCATGTGGCGGCGAGGGCTGTCAGAGCGGGGAAAGCGATACACGAGTCGTTGGTCCAGCCGGCCTGGTTCCATTCGTCCCACAGGACTTCGGGGCGGACACCGTGAGGACCGTCATCGGTCCACAGCTCGGGAATGCCCAGACGGGGCACGCCGGCCGACGAGAATTTCGACTGGGCGTGGATAATGGCGATTTTCTCTTCGGTTGTCATACGCGAGAGAGCGTCCTCGACACGGTCTTCAATCGGTTTTGATCTGTCGAGATAGACAGGCACGGCTGCCTGAACGGACAGAACAGCTGCAAAGGAACAGGATAAAAGCAATGACTTAAGTTTCATCACAGGTTTTGATTTTACAGGTAAAATAATGTATTTATGACTCAACAAAGATA
>USIN01000204.1 GCA_900554715.1 uncultured Bacteroidales bacterium | reverse complement strand
CGGAGGTCTGCCTGCGGGAGGCCGGGCTCGGCGAACGCCTTTTGTGCATGCCGGACGGCCTCGACACGATGCTTTACCGCGATTTTGACCCGCATGGCGTGGTGATCTCCGGCGGCGAGGCGCAGAAGATCGCCATCGCCCGCGCACTTTACAAGAATGCGCCCTTCCTCGTGCTCGACGAGCCGACGGCGGCGCTTGACCCCGTTTCCGAATATGAGGTCTACCGGAAGTTCAATGCGATCTCCGGCGGCAAGACGGCGCTCTATATCAGCCACCGGCTGGCCTCGTGCCGCTTCTGCGATGAAATTCTGGTGTTCTCGGCAGGCAGTATCGTCCAGCACGGCGCGCATGAGGCGCTTCTGCAGGAAAAAAGCGGAGAATATGCCCGCCTCTGGCACGCGCAGGCGCAGTATTATGACGATTCTTTACAGAAAAAGAATCCTGTAAAATAGCTGGAATACGGATGAATATGAACGGACTGTGAACAAACATCGTGCATTGTGTGAATATTAGCACTCTCCTATTGACAGTGCTAAAAACGGTGCTATGATGAAGCTGTTCCAAGGGAGAGAGAAAGAAAGTTCCCGGGGAACGAAAAGAATATATCATCTGGCAGCAAAAGCAACCGCCGCGCAGGCTGAAAACCCCCACGACAGGCAGTCAGAACTAGGAGGAATGTTTTATGTTGCCCAGTATTTTTGGTGAAAGTTTGTTTGATGATTTCTTCGCAGATCCGTTTGAGATGATGGCCGTGCCGCCGTTGCGCAGGGTCGTGTCGACGTCATTGAAGTCGAGGTTGATATAACCGGGATTGGTGACGATCTCCGAGATGCTCTGCGCGGCAATCGAGAGGGTGTCGTCGGCCTTGGCGAACGACTCCTCGAATGCGAGGTCGGGATAAATCTCCGAGAGGCGCTCGTTGTTGATGACCAGCAGGGCGTCGACATATTTGCCCATCTCCTCGGCGCCTGCGACGGCCTTGGCAATCTTCTTCATGCCCTCGAAGAGGAAGGGGATGGTGACGATGCCGATGGTGAGGAGTCCGCGCTCGCGGGCGATACGGGCCACGACGGGTGCGGCGCCGGTGCCGGTGCCGCCGCCCATGCCGGCGGTGATGAATACCATGTCGGTCTCGTCGGTGAAGAGGGCGCGGATGTCTTCGGCGCTCTCCTCGGCGGCCTCACGGGCGCGCTCGGGCACGTTGCCGGCGCCACGGCCGCGGGTCACGGTCGGGCCTATGAGAAGTTTGCGGGGAACGGGCGAACATTTGAGCGCCATGTCATCGGTGTTGACCACGACAAACGACACGCCGTGGATGACGGCCTCGTTATACATGTGGTTGACGGCATTGCCGCCACCGCCGCCGACGCCGACGACCATTATGCGGTCTGGCTCGCTCGTCGTCTCGGTGTATTTATTGAGATGTTCTAAATCGTCTGATGTCATCTATGCTGAAGTTTTTTTGTATTTTCAATCGGTTGGAAATCACTCGGTAGGCTCGTCGAGGTCGTCGCCGGCACCTTTGTCGGCGAAGAAACCGGCAAGTTTCTCCTTGACCTTGTTGATACGGCTCATGATGCCACCGCTTTCGCCGGTGTCACCGCCGTTGTCGGGGTCGTCGCCGCCGAGCACTTCGTCGATGTCGTCGTCGGGCTCTTTGGGCGTCTGACGGCGCTCTTTTTTCTTTCTGAAACGGTAGCGGCGATCGCCTTCGTCATCATCTTCGTCATCGTCTTCGAGGAGGTTCTCGTCGTCTTCAGAGACGTGGCGGCGTGTGCCGCCGGCGATGACAGTGCCGCCGCGGGCGATATAGTCGTCCCCGTCGTCATCGGACTCGGCCACGACAGGGCGTGTGAGGCAGTCGAGATCGGTGTTGACGGCGGCATATTTGGCGATGGCGATGATATCGATGTTCTCGTTGAGATCTATGCCGTTGGCCTTTATGGTGATGCTGCTGTTGATCTTGCCGGGACGCACAGGCATCTTTGTCTGGGCTTCGGCGAGCTTGAGGAAATTGTTGAGCCTGGCGCCTCCGCCAATGAAAATGAGTCCGCCGGGGAGGTCCTGTGCCTTGAAGCCTACAGCCTCGATCTGGTGGACGATATTGGCGATAATCTCGCCGGCGCGGGCCTGAATATAGTTGTTGATCTCGACTTTGGTGTTATCTGTCTCATTGGCTTCGCTCATGGCGCTGCCGACAGTGCTCTTGGCCACTTCGGCATTCTCTTCGGTCATGCTCAGTCCGGCCATGAGGTCGCGGGTTATGTTGCGCGAGCCCATGGGCAGAGTGACGATGGCCTGCAGCACATCGTTTTTATAGACAGAGACCGTCGTGGTCTCGGCGCCGAAGTCGACAAGGGCGCAGCCGATCTGCTTCTCGTCGGGCGAGAGCACGAGGTCGGCCTGGGCGAGAGGACGGTAAATATATTCGCGCCGGGGCTGCTGGTCTGAGGTTTCGATCTTGATGCGTTCGAGATTGCGTTTGTTGTCGGGCGCACAGACGAGAGCCGAAAATTCGGCCTTGATCTGGCTGCCGATAGTGCCGACGACGTTCTTGACCTCGGTGTTGTCGACATAGAAAGTCTTGGGCAGCAGAGCGAGGGTCTCCTTGTCGGTGACGACGAGACCGAATGACGCCTCACGCTTGAGGCGCTCGACCGTGTCGGCCGTGATCTCAATTGCCGACGGCAGTTTGGTCGATGCCTGAACCGCCATCGTCGCGAACGAACGTCCGCCGAGAGCGAGACATACCGCAGAGACCTTGCCGGGAATGACAGCCGGCGAATTCTCGAGTTTTCTGATTATTCGGTTGACATGCAACGTAACCTCCTGAACGTTACTGATGCGTCCGTATCTGACACAATTGCTGACCTTGGTTTCCTCAGCCGCGAGGAGTGTTATGTCGCCGAGCTCGCCGACAGAGGCGATGAGCCCTTTGATCTTGGAGCTGCCGATTTCGATAGCGGCTATATATCTTGTATCCATGAAGGTTATATTATGATTTAAAGGTATTATGATTTCTTTTTGTCGTTTGGCGAGGGGACGGTCTCGTCGGCAAAGCCTTCGTTTTCGGGACTCATCGTCTCGACGTCGTCGATGAAGTCAAACTCTGACTCACGGGTGTCGAGGGCGATGTCGCCGAGCTTCTTCTCGCGTCGCGAGGCTACTATCTGACCGCGCCATTTGACCGACACGGTGTCGTAGAAGTTCCATCCCTTGACGGGCATCACCTCGCGATAGAACACTTTCAGGCGGTCGAACTTGTTTGCAATCAGCGACGTGTCGCCGAGGTTGACGACATGTCCGCGTATGACAGGCACGACAAATATATCGCCGCGGCCGTCGGTTGTGACTGTCGAGACGAGAGCGTTGAGAGTCGGGTCAGAGGCCACATAACGAAGGATGGGCAGCAGACGCGAGGCCGGTTCGCCGGCATCGAAACGTCCCACTACAACGGGAACGTCGACATGATATCTGACGTCGGCGGCGACACGCTTGCCCTCGGTGTTTATATAATAAGAACGTCCCGATGGCTCGAAGACGCGGGCGACGGGAATCATCGGCGTCACCTCGACGAGAAGGCGCCCGTTGTTGAGTTCGGCGACATTGGCGCGCTCGATTTCAGGCATACGCGCCAGGCGACGCTCGAGATCGTTGATGTCGAGCGAACCGCGGACGACGCTGTCGATGCGCGAGGTCAGACCGCCGCACTCGCGCGAGATGTCGGCAGCCGAGACAAAACGGGTGTTCAGACTGTCGGCGACGACAATATCAAGACCCCCGTAAACATCTGAAAGCGA
>USIN01000203.1 GCA_900554715.1 uncultured Bacteroidales bacterium | reverse complement strand
CACCTTCCCGCATCTGCGCTGTCCACACTGCCATCGCCTCTACACCATCGAATACAGCCACGACGAGCTCTACGAAACGCAGTATAAGACAGGCCGCGACGTGCGCATCAATCGTCTGCTCGACACCGATTACAGTAAATACCGCACCTACGACCTGATAACCACAACCCACTATCACTCAGATGGCCGCGTGACAAAATCGAGAAGCAAGGCCAATTACAAGACCCACGAGATTCGTTTCGACACCTACGAGATGATAGACTACGATGTTACCTACCGCGTCGACTTCTACCACAATCACTATGTCTGCGACGATTGTTTCTACGACGAGATAATCAATTCGCAGACCTGCAAGGAGGTCGACCGCTGGCAGTCAGGCACGCACATCGAGACGCTTACCCGGGAAACATAAGAGGCGAGGGATTAATCGGCCGAAGTGGCGATGTCGCCGACGGCATATAAAGGCCAGGTTAGGGTCAGGGTATAATCGGTGCCGTCGTATGTGCAGCCGTCGCTCCATTCGCGTCCCTCGATGGTGCGCGATAAGCAGACAGAGCCGCCCGGCCTCAGCACTTTAATCTCGTCGGCGAAGGTCAGGCTGATGCAGTCGGGCTTTACTTCGGTTATCTCGCAGCCGCCGAAGGGGTCGATGCCAATGGTGCCGACTGCGGCCGGGATTTCGCATCTGTTAGTCACGGGAGTGCCTTCCGAGTAGACGGTGTAATGCTGTTCGGTCAGTTCGGCGATAAGAGTAACAGGGTCGGGCTTCATATATATATAATATTATCAGTTAGCAGAATCGGGTGTGAGGGGAATCTCGATGCGGAAGGTGGTGCCGAGGCCGGGGGTTGAGCTCTTGACGAAGATGCGGCCGCGGTGGTATTGCTCGATGATGCGCTTGGCAAGGGTCAGGCCGAGACCCCAGCCGCGGCTCTTGGTGGTGTAGCCGGGATTGAAGACGTTTTTGAAATTTTTGCGGGGAATGCCTTTGCCTGTGTCGGCGACTTCGATATAGGCGTCGCCGTGGTCAACGCCGGTGCTGACTGTGATTGAGCCGCTGCCGCCGGTGGCGTCGACGGCATTCTTGATGAGGTTTTCCATGACCCACTCGAAGAGCGGGGCACAGGCCTCGACGTTGAGAGGCGCCGGCCGCAGGGTGGCTGTCAGAGTTATGCGCGGTGAGATGCGGGTGGACATGTATGAAACGGCTCCCCTGACGACAGTGTTGAGGTCGACGGGGACGATGCTCGGCGCCGAACCTATCTTGGAGAAGCGCGAGGCGATGGTGCTCAGGCGGTTGACGTCTTTGTTCATCTCAGCGACAGTGTCGGCGTCGACGCCCATGTCGGGCAAGAGTTCCATCCAGGCCATAAGCGACGAGATGGGTGTGCCGAGCTGGTGTGCGGTTTCTTTCGATAGACCGACCCAGACTTTGTTCTGTTCGGCCTTTTTGGTCGAGAGGACGGCGAAGTAGACCAGGGCGATGAATGCTATCATTATGAGCAGCTGCACATAAGGATAATAGCTCAGCCGCTTGAGCAGGGTCGAGTCTTCGTAGTATAGATGTTGCGAGAGACCGGGGGCGATGACGATGTGGATGACGTTTGGTGTCGACGCCAGGGCATTGAGACGTTCAATCAGGAATGCCTCGTTGACCGGCGAGAGCGTGGGCGAATTCTCGGCATCGGTCTTGTCGGGGAGGTCGAAGTTGCGGTGCTGGAGGATGTGGCCGTTGTCGTCAGTGAGGAGGACGGGTATGGTTGTGTTGCGTTCGATGATGCTAAGCAGAAAGTCGATGTCGACGGTCAGCGGCATGTCGCCGGTGTCAGAGCCGGTGCCGATGCTGACGATCTCTTTGGTCGCGTCGGCCCATATCTCCATGCGCTCGCGTTCCTGCTCGGAGAGGTCCCGGACGAGTCCGTTTGAGACATAAAGAAAGACAGCGACCATCACCGCGGCTGTAACTAACAGCGCAGCTTTGCCGTAACGCCGTATGTCGTAGATGTTTTTCATGACAGGCCCATGAGGTCACGGTAAATGTCGAGCGCGGCGGTAATCTCTTCTGGAGCGACGATACATCCGGTTTCGACGCGGCCGACGTCATGAAGCAGCGTGAACGAGATGCTGTCGGGCGAGGGATTTTTCTTGTCGTGAGACATCAGTTCGAGCAGACGGGGATAGTCATCGCATGTGATGTGGCCCGGACCATAGTTTTCTCTGACGTATGCTGCGAGCTGATATAGTGTGTCGGAGGGGAATCCGAACCTCAACCGTGAGATGACGAGTGCGACGACGAGCCCGCGGGCGACGGCATAGCCGTGGGGTATGGGCGACCGGCGTTCGATTGCAAGCGATTCGAAGGCGTGACCGGCTGTGTGGCCGAGGTTGAGGGCGCGGCGCAGGCCGTGTTCGGTCGGATCGTTGTCGACGATGTCTTTCTTGATGGCGACATTGTCGCGGAGGAGTCCGAAGAGACGCTCGCTGTCGAAGACGGGCGAGACGACGCTGTAAGCGAGCAGGCGCGCGAAAGCGTCGCGGTTTTCGAGCAGGCCGTGCTTTAGCATTTCGGCATAGCCGGAGAGAAGCTGTTGCTGCGGCAGGGTGTTGAAGAAGATGGTCGATATGATGACGGTGTCGGCTTCAGAGAAGCAGCCGACCTCGTTTTTCAGGCCGTTGAAGTTGATGCCGGTCTTGCCGCCGACGGCAGCGTCGACAGCGCCGAGGAGGGTCGTCGGCACATTGATGAATCTGACGCCGCGTTTGAATGTCGCGGCCGCGAATCCGCCGATGTCGGTGACGACACCGCCGCCGATATTGATTATCACCGAGCTGCGTGTGGCGCCGTTGTCGCCAAGAGCTTTCCATATTCGGGCGAGGCTGTCGATGTTTTTGTTCTCGTCGCCTTGTTCGACCGTGACGGTCGTGGCTCCGGCCAAGAGTGGAGACTGGGCATGGAGGACGGGCAAGGCGCTCTCGAAAGCGCCTTTATCGGTGATGACGAAGACATTGGGCGAATCCATTTCGGCGATGAGTTTTTCGACGGTTTCGCCGACGCTGTTAGTATAGATTATTCTCTGGCTCATGGTTTTGGCGGTATTATCGTTTTGTGACTGGATTTCTTTTTTGTCAGACGGATGTGGTTGCCATAGTCAGCAGCAGCTCGGGCAGGAGTTCGGCGAAGTCGGTCATCGAGGAGAAGACGGCTGTGGCGCCGGCCTCCTCAAGAGCCGAACCGGGAATCGGGCCGGTGACTACGCCGGCGGTAAAGACTCCGGCGTCGGCGGCAGATTTGACACCGAGAGGCGCGTTGTCGACGGCGATGGCTGCCGAGGGGCTGACGCGGGCGAGTTGCATGCCCTTGATATATGGCTCGGGATGTGGCTTGCCGTGGGGGACATTGTGGGCGGTCACCATCAGGTCAGATCTGAACGCACCGTCGAAGTCACGGGTAAGCCTGTCTATCAGCGAGGCCTGTCCCGAGCCGGTGACGACGACCGGCGTTATGCCCGAGCGGACGAAAATGTCGACCATCTCTCTCGCGCCGGGCATAGGCCCGACAACAGGCATTTCGTTGAAGTATAGAGTTTTGCGGTGATAAAGCTCGGTCATCTCGGCTTCTGTGGCCGGGCGGCCGAAGCTGCGGCGAGTCAGCAAGTCGATGATATATGCGCCGGTGCAGCCTTCATAAAGGAAAAACTCTTCGCGTGTGGCGTTGAAGCCGGCTTCGGCCGACAGGCGCATCCACGCGTCGGCGTGGTTACCCATGGAGTCATAGAGTGTACCGTCCATGTCGAGCAGGGCGG
>USIN01000202.1 GCA_900554715.1 uncultured Bacteroidales bacterium | reverse complement strand
GATTCCCGATTCGTTGCCGCGGCCTATATAGTTGGCGATGACGACATTGGCACCGAGCGAGATGCCGACAAAAAGATTGACTATAAGTCCGATGACCGGGCCGTTGCTGCCCACGGCGGCGAGCGCCATGCTGTCGGCAAAGCGGCCCACGACTGCCATATCGACCGAATTGAATGATTGCTGGAGCATACCGCTGGCTATCAGCGGCAGAGCGAAGAGAAATATGTTTTTATAAAGACCGCCCGACAGCATGTCGATGCCGCCGGTGGCCACTCTGTTTTTTCCCATAGGATGCAGATTACCTTAGAACTTGCAAAGTTACTAAATAATCCGCGCTCCTGCGTCTTTTTATCAGAAATTATAGCCCAATGCCACTCCGAAGCTGTTGCGGTACATCTTGAAAGGCTTGTTGTCGCTGCCGTAGCGGGCGAGTGGAGTGAGGCCCACGCCGCCGCTGAGTCCGAGGTAATAATGGCCCGCAAAACGCACCTTCAGACCAAACCCCCACTGAAGGTCAAAGCGTTTCCAGCCGCGGTCAAACAGATTTTCTGACGACGTCGGCTCGGGACCTTCGAAATCAGGCAGAGTGTGTTCGCGTGCCGTGATATTGAAATTGAGCCACGGGCCGGTAAAAATGCCTATCGTCAGATTGTCAAGCACATCGAAGTCATAGCCGACGTTGAGCGGCAGCCTGAGACCGAGATTTCGCACCGACCCGTCATAGAGATGATCGTTAATTTCAAAAGGTTTGACTCCCATCGTGTTATAGAAAAACATCAGGCCCGGTTCAAAATAAAACTGCTTGTAGACCGGCAGATTATAGATGGCTCCCACTGAGAATCCCGAGCCTGTCTTGTAATTGCCCTTGCTGTGCGACGGCACAGTCACATCCATTGACAGACGCGCCCCGAAATACGGCGTACCGGCCGACGCTGTCATCGCGGCAATCAAAACGAATACACTTATTATAAGCTTTTTGGTCATGAAGTCTTTGAGTTTGAAACGTTATCGTTTATTTTTAATACAATATATTGATAAACATCGCGACACGGCGCATTGTTGCTAATATATGTCTGATTTAACAAATCGGCTTGCGGTTTGAATAAGAATGATTAAATTTGCACTGACAAGATTTCAACTTATGTTACAGTTTATCGCCGAATCTAACGAACGATATTCGATTGCCGAAACTGTCCAGATGGCAATCGAGGGCGGTTGCCGCTGGATTGAGCTGCACATGCCCGACAGCGACGACAGCGAAATCAGAGAAGTCGCCTCGGAGCTTATACCGCTCTGCCGCGAATCCGGAGTATTTCTCACTATCGAAGACCGTCCCGGGCTTGCCCGCGAGCTCGGGCTCCACGGTGTCGTCATGACCTCACTCGCCACTACGGCGCTCAAATTCCGCGAAGACCTCGGACCCGAAGCCATCATAGGCCTTCGCGTCGCCACGACGCCGGCCGTCGTCGCCATTCAGAACGCCGACATCGATTATGTCACCCTGCCACCCGACATGCCTGTCGGCGCCATCGCGCAGTTTATGGACGAACTAAAGCCTACGGGCATCACGACTCCGGTCGTGGCTACGGGCGACATCAACCTCGAAAACGCCGCGGCCTACATGGCCACAGGCATCTCGGGTGTGGCCACTGCCACACCGGCCTATGCCAAAGACCCCGTCGAATACACCTCACGACTGATCGAAGCCCTCGAGAAAAGCAAGTGCTGACAGCATGGCAAACGAACTTGGAAAAACCGTCTGGAGACTGATTCTGCCGATAGCAATCGGCATCGGTGTCTGCGTATGGCTTTTTCATGACGACTTCAACTCCGGGACCTTCAGGTCGATAAGCTTCGACAGCCGCACCGTCGCGGCGATAGCGCTGGCATTCGTCTTTGCATTCGGCCGCGATTTCGGCCTGGCATGGCGTTTCCACACCATCGCCGACGGCGACCTGACATGGAAGCGCGCCTTCCGCGTCGACCTCATGTGTGCCTTCACTTCGGCCATCACCCCGTCGGCCGTCGGTGGCAGTGCCCTCGCCGTCTTCTATCTTAACCGCGAGGGCATCAAGGTCGGACGTGCCACGACACTGACCCTGTCGACGCTCTTTCTCGACGAACTGTTTTTTGTCGTCTGGTGTCCGGTAATCTTTCTGCTTTTACCGACAGCCGACCTGTTCGGACCTACCGACGAAAACGCCGTGCTCACAGGCATCAACATCGTTTTCTGGCTCGTCTACGCCGGCATCGTCGTGTGGACGGCCATCCTTTATTTCGGCATCATTGCCAAACCCGAAGCCATAGCCCGCATACTGCGGCGCGTCTTCTCGATGAAATTTCTGCGTCCGTGGCGTGCCAGGATAGGCCGCACAACCGACAACATGATCGAGACCGCCGCATGGCTCAAAGGCGTCGGCCGCCGATGGTGGCTCAAAGTGTTCTGTGCCACTGTCGTGTCATGGTTCTCGCGCTATCTCGTCGTCAACGCCCTCTTCTGGGGTTTTGTGCCCGACTCGTCGCCTTTTCTTGTCTTCGGTCGCCAGTTTATCGTCTGGGTCGTGCTGATGGTAAGCCCGACCCCCGGCGGCAGCGGCATCAGCGAGTGGCTATTCACAACCTACTACGGCGACCTTATCGGCAACCTCAGCCTTGCTCTCGTCATCGCCCTGATATGGCGAGTGATAAGCTATTACTCATACCTCATCGCCGGCTGCTGTCTGCTCCCCGGATATTTTAAAACCAAACAATCATGAAACGCTCGATTTTCATTCTGCTGTGCTGTATGCTGACATCGCTGCTCGCCCCGGCAGCCGACTTTCCTCAGGCCAAAGGACCGGTCTACATTTTTTCACTCGACGATGAAATCAACGGCCGCGCATGGCGCGCCACACGCCGGGCCTGCGACGAAGCAGTGGCCCGCGACGCCCGCCTCGTCGTCGTCAGGATGAACACCTACGGCGGAGCCCTCGACGCCGCCGACTCGATAAGAAGCGCCCTGATGGCTCTGAGAATACCCACTGTCGCTTTCGTCGACCACAACGCCGCCTCGGCCGGAGCACTTATCGCCCTGGCCTGCGACACAGTCTTCATGACGCCCGGCTCGTCGATGGGCGCAGCCACGGTCGTCAACGGCTCGGGCGAGGCAATGCCCGACAAATATCAGTCATACATGAGCTCTATAATGCGCACGACGGCCGAGAGCCACGGCAAATACATCGCCGAGGGCGACTCGGTGCCGCGATGGCGCCGCAATCCCGACATAGCCGCCCGCATGGTGCGCGGCGACTCGATCGTGTCGTTCACGTCGTCCGAGGCCGTCGATGCCGGATATGCCGACGCCGTGGTCGCCGACCTCAGCGATGCCCTCGGGCGTCTGGGTCACAGAGAATCTCCCGTCGAGGAATTCGAGCAGACCCTGTCTGATGAAATCATCGGCTTTCTCTCTGACAATGCCGTCAGAGCCATACTCATAATGCTGATTCTCGGCGGCATATATATGGAGATGCACAGCCCGGGGCTCGGGTTCGCTGCCGCCGTGTCTGTCATAGCCGCCATCCTCTTCTTCCTCCCACTGTTTATCACCGGGCAGCCATCGTCGTGGGTACTCCTGCTGTTTCTCGGCGGCGTCATCCTCGTGGTGCTCGAGATATTCGTCATCCCGGGCTTCGGCGTGTGCGGCATTCTCGGCATAACGGCCGTGATAATCTCGCTGGCGGCATCGATGATGCCCTCGGGAGGCCAATGGCTCGACAAGACCATAATGTCGCAGGTGATAGCTCCCGTGCTGACCGTCTTCGCCGGCATATTG
>USIN01000201.1 GCA_900554715.1 uncultured Bacteroidales bacterium | reverse complement strand
ACGCTGCCACTCGACAGCAACCGCGTCGGCCGCATACTTGTCACAGGCCCGATGGCCCACGCGCCCCACGACCAGCTCGGCACATGGGTCTTCGACGGCGAAAAAGACCACACCGTCACTCTTCTCGACGCCCTGCGCGACCGCTTCGGCGACAAAACCGCCATCATCTACGAACCCGGCCTCGACTACAGCCGCCAACGCTCTGACGCCGGCATCGCCCGCGCTGTCGCCGCAGCCCGCAGCGCCGACGTCATCATCGCCGCCGTCGGCGAAGAGTCTATCCTCTCCGGCGAAGCCCACAGCGTCGCCGACCTCAATCTCGTCGGCGACCAGAGCCGGCTCATCGCCGAACTCGCCAAAACAGGCAAACCCCTCATAACCGTCATCATGGCCGGCCGACCGCTGACGATAGGCCGTGAGGCCGACGCCTCAGACGCCGTGCTCTATGCCTTCCATCCCGGCACGATGGGCGGCCCGGCCCTCGCCGACCTCATCTTCGGTGTCGAAAGCCCCTCGGGCAAGACTCCCGTGACATTCGTCAAACATGTCGGCCAGGTGCCCACCTACTACAGCCGCAACAACACAGGGCGCCCCGCCTCAGGCTCGGAGACCCTTCTCGACGACATAGAGCTCGAGGCCGGACAGACATCGCTGGGCTGCACATCGTTCTGGCTCGACGCAGGCTTCGGCCCGCTCTATCCCTTCGGCTACGGTCTGAGCTACGGCAAATTCGACTACAGCGACCTCAGTCTCGACAAGGATGTCTACGGCGCCGGCGACACAATCACCGTCAGCTTCCGGCTCACGAACAGCGGCAGCCGCAAGGCTACAGAAGTCGCCCAGCTCTACGTCACCGACAAAGTAGGTTCTGTCACCCGCCCCGTGCGTGAGCTCAAGGGCTTCCGGCGCGTCAGCCTCGCACCCGGCGAGGATACCGTCGTCAGATTCGAGCTGCCCGTCAGCGACCTCGCCTTCTATGGCATCGACATGACCCGCGCCGTCGAGCCGGGCGCATTTGCCGTCGCCGTCGGCGGTGACAGCGACTGCACACTATCACAAGACTTTGAAATCAAATAACATAACAATTCAACTAATCTATTACCTAATCCTTTTGTAATGAAAAAACTATCATTATTCTTAATCAGCCTCCTGACAGTGCTGAACGTGATGGCCCAGGACATCAGCGTGACAGGTACTGTCACCTCGGCTACCGATAACGAACCCGTTATCGGCGCCAGTGTCATGGTAAAAGGACAACAGGGCGTCGGTGTCACGACCGACATCGACGGCAACTTCACCATCAAGGTGCCTGTCAAGACAGTCCTCGTTGTCAGCTCAGTAGGTTATCAGAGCCGTGAAGTGACCGCCAGTGCCGAAGGTCAGCACCTGACAGTCATCCTCTCTGAAGACTCAAAAGTACTCGACGACGTCGTAGTCATCGGCTACGGTGTCCAGAAAAAGAGCGTCGTGACCGCCGCGATTTCTAAAATCGACAACGAAGAGCTCGCAGTCACCGCTCCCGTGCGTATGGACAACGCCCTCAAGGGTCTCACCTCGGGCGTGACGGTCACCTCGTCGTCAGGTCAGCCCGGCGCCGCAGCCCGTGTACGTGTGCGCGGTATCGGCACAATCAATAACTCCGAGCCCCTCTACATCGTCGACGGCATGCCTATCGAAGGCGGTCTCGACTACCTCAACCCCAACGACATCCAGTCGATAGAGGTGCTCAAGGACGCAGCTTCGGGCGCTGTCTACGGCGCGCGTGCTGCCAACGGTGTCATCCTCGTCACAACCAAAAACGGTCAGAAAGGCCGCACAAACATCACATATGACTTCTCTTACGGCTGGCAGAGTGCATGGAAACACCGCGACGTCCTCGACGCCACCGAGTATGCCATCATGATGAACGAAGGCTCGCTCAACGCCGGCATCGCCGCTCCCTACGCCAAGCCCTACTCTTACGGCAAAGGCTTCGACTGGCAGGACGCCGTCTTCAACGACAACGCTCCCGTGATGAACCATCAGGTCAGCCTCAGCGGCGCAAGCGACAAAGTCAGCTACTTCCTCTCGCTCGGCTACTACACCCAGGACGGTATCGTCGGCGGCAACTTCGACCGCTCAAACTACGAACGTCTCACCCTGCGCAGCAACAACATCTACACCGTCTTTGACGAAGCCAAGAACCGCAGCTTCCTCAACAACCTCAAGGTGACGGTCAACGCCTCGTATGCCCGCATCAAGAGCCGCGGCATCGAGACCAACTCGACATGGGGCTCGCCCCTGGGCTCGGCCCTGTCGATCTCGCCGATGCTGACACCCTATCTCGAAGGCGACCTCGCCAAACAACAGATGGCCTACTATGCCGACAACGCCAACTATGTGCCCCTCTACGGCAAAAACGGCCTGCTTCTGACCAACCCCGAAGTCTTCGGCAACTATCAGGAAATGTCTAACCCGATCGCCAACATGTCGCTCCCGGCAAGCAAAGGCTGGAGCCACAAGTTTGTCGGCAACTTCATCGGCGAACTCCAGATCTGGGACAACATCAAATACCGCATCAGCTATGGCGCCGACCTCAGCTTCTGGGGCAACGACGGCTACGACAAACCCTACTATCTCCGCTCAGGCTCGAGCAAGACATTCTCGACAGCCTACTCTCAGCGCAACATGGGCCTTGTATGGCAGATCGAAAACATCCTGAGCTATGACAAGAGTATCAAGGAACACAACTTCTCTGTCCTTCTGGGCCAGTCGGCCAAACAGAGCTCGGGCAACTACCTCTACGGCTCGCGCAACCACATCACCGACTACAGCCGTCCCTACATCAACGCATCGACAGGTCTCGCCGAGGACGGCGACATGACCTCGGGCGGCGCTCCCAACGTCAAGGCAAAACTCGCCTCGCTCTTCGCCCGCGTAAGCTATGACTACGACGCACGCTACATGTTCCAGGCCACTATCCGCCGCGACGGTTCGAGCCGCTTCGGCTCAAACAACCACTGGGCCACATTCCCCTCGTTCTCTCTCGGCTGGAACCTCACAAACGAGCCCTACATGCAGAAACGTCCCGAATGGTGGACCTCGACCAAAGTCCGCTTCAGCTGGGGTAAGAACGGTAACGAGAACATCGACGACCTGCTCTTCATCGCTCTCGCCACATCGGGCAACAACGCCATCTTCGGCCGCGACGAGTCTGTCGTCAACGGCGTCAAGGCATCGGTGCTCCCCAACAAGAACCTCAAATGGGAAGAATCGACCCAGACCGACGTTGGTCTCGACTTCGGCTTCTTCAACAACGCCCTCACATTCAGCGTCGACTATTATAAGAAGCGCACCACCGGCATGCTTATGAACATGCAGGTACCCGCCTACGTCGGCGAATCTGTCCCCGTCGGCAACGTCGGCAAGATGGACAACTCGGGCGTCGAGATGGAAGCAAACTACCGCCACAACTTCGGTGACTTCACCTTCAACATCGGCGGCAACCTCACCTATCTCAAGAACAAACTCATCGACTACGGTAACGAACAGGGCTGGGCCAACCTCGACTCATTCCAGGGCACAGGCTCGATCAGCCGCGCCGAAAACGGCCAGCCATTCCCCTTCTTCTACGGCTACAAGACCGCCGGCATCCTCCAGAACCAGGCCGAAGCCGACGCTTATAACGAAGAGTTCGGCGACACGGCTGTTCCCGGCGACGTCCGCTTTGTCGACGTTAACGGCGACGGCTCTATCACAGAAGACGACCGCACCAAGATCGGCAAAGGCATGCCCGACTGGACCTACGGCTTCAACATCGGCCTCCAGTGGAAAGGCATAGCCC
>USIN01000200.1 GCA_900554715.1 uncultured Bacteroidales bacterium | reverse complement strand
AGCATTGCGATTGAGCCCGGACTGTCGCCAACCCAAAACTTGTAGAATGCAAGCGCGATGCCACTCCGTATGTCTTTAACTATATCCTTCCCACGATAATATTTGTGGGCAAAGGTAATCAATGAGTCCTCAATCATGGAACGATTGCGCTTCACGTGCCCGTAAGCCCGGAGGTAATAAAATTTTGCTTTTAAGGAGTCAACTTTGAGGTCGGACGGATCGATCGCCTCCAGAATAGCCGATGCACTGTCCGCATTGCTCTGCATCAATAGTTCGGCCTGACTGATTTCCTTGTCATGACGTGACCCTGATTTCGAACAAGAAGCGAGTGCCACAATGACTAATAATATGTATATTATTTTTTTCATTATACAACGTTAACAACCGGTTGCCTGATAATACAAATATACACCTCAATCATGATGATATGGCTCGCCGCGGAGGATAGTCATGGCGCGGTAGACCTGTTCGGCAAAGAAGAGGCGGACCATTTCGTGGTTGAAGGTCATCTTCGACAGAGACAGTTTATCGTCGGCGCGGTCGTAGACTTCCTTCGAGAAGCCGTATGGGCCGCCGATTACAAAGATCAGATTGCCTGCGACAGTGACAGATTTCTTCTCAATGAACGACGAAAATTCGCGCGAGGTCATTTCCTTGCCCCGCTCGTCGAGCAGGACGACAAAATCGCGGTTATCTATGAAATTGAGTATCGCCGCTCCCTCTGTCTCTTTCTGCCGCGCTTCGGTCATGCCTTTAGTGGTTTTGACATCAGGCAATGCCACGACATCAAAAGGCATATATCGCTGGACACGTTTGGTATATAGAGAGATGCCTTCTGACATAAGGCTGTCTTTTGTCTTGCCGACACAGAGCAGAACGGTTTTCATCGCTTGAAAAATTTTACTAACTTTGTGCAAAGTTAATCATTAAAACCGATTTTTTATGAAGTCAAAAGACCAACTTATAGATGACCTGCTCACGCTGGCTTTCGCCGAAGACGTGGGTGACGGCGACCACACCACTCTCAGCACCATCCCCGCCGACGAGATGGGCCGTCAGCATCTGCTTGTAAAAGAAGAAGGTACCCTTGCCGGCGTCGAGATGGCGCGCCGAGTTTTTACCAAATTCGACCCCGAGCTTAAGATGACCGTCTTCATCAACGACGGTGCCCACGTCAAGCCCGGCGACATCGCTTTCGTCGTCGAGGGCAAAGTGCGGTCACTGCTCCAGACCGAGCGTATCATGCTCAACATCATGCAGCGCATGACTGTCACAGCCAAGTATCAGCAGCGTCTTGACGGACTGAAGACAAAAGTGCTCGATACTCGCAAAACCACGCCCGGACTCAGACTTCTTGAGAAAGAGGCAGTCAAGATAGGCGGCGGCGAGAATCATCGCATCGGCCTCTTCGACATGATTCTCATCAAGGACAACCACGTCGACTTTGCCGGCGGCATCAAGGAAGCCGTCGCAGCCGCAAAGAAATACTGCAAGGAGAAAGGTAAAGACCTCAAAATCGAACAGGAGGTACGTAACGAAGATGAAATCCGTCAAGCTCTCGAAGCCGGCGTCGACCGCATCATGCTCGACAATTTCACCCCCGAGCGCACCCGCGAGGCTGTCAAGCTGATCCGCAGCATCAACCCCGCCGTCGAAATCGAATCGTCAGGTGGCATCACCCTCGACACTCTGCGCGCCTATGGCGAGTGCGGCGTCGACTTCATTTCTGTCGGAGCGCTCACCCACTCTGTCAAAGGCCTCGACATGAGCTTCAAGGCCTGCTGAAAAACTGATATTCAGAAAATATCATAGCCGATGAATGAGTCGATCACTTCATCGGCTTTTTCATATAGCGACTCACGCGGATTGGTCGTGGCGAGGGCGACGACGTAAGCTCCGGCACGGCGGCCTGCCTCGAGTCCGGCAAACGAGTCCTCGAAAACGACGCAGTCGCTCGGGTCAACGCCAAGCGTCTCGGCCGCAATGAGATAACCTTGGGGGTCAGGCTTCGATCTCTCGACCATGGCGTCGGTAATGATGGCCTCGAATTTCGGCCTCAGCTCGGGTATCTGGCTGAAAAGTTTCGACATCTTGCGATCATTGCTGCTTGTGACTATGGCTTTGGGAATATCGTTCTCTATAAGGCGGTCGAGAAAATCAGACACGCCGTCGAAGAGACGATAGCGCATCGATTCTTCCTGTTCCTTGAGCAGAACGAGAATCTCGTCGCGTAGGTTTTCGTCAAAATAAGTATCGAGTATACGGGCAAGAGTATTGCCTTTTATCACTCTTGCAAAATTATCGACGCCGGTCGGGTAGCGTCGGTCTATATCATCCCAAAAATCGGTGTAAATACTTTCTGTATCGACAATTACACCGTCAAGGTCGAACAATGCTGCCTTATATCTCATGTTTAATAGCGTTAAATCGACGCAAAGTTAATACATTGGCCCTATAAAATTGTTAATTTTGCATATATTAATTGTATAATCAAATTATGCCGACCCCACCGCAGTCACAGTCACCGACGTCTTTAGGCACGAAGACAATCGGGCAACTCCTTGTCCAGTATTCTCTTCCTGCCATTATAGCGAGTCTCGCTACCTCGCTGTATAATATCGTCGACAGTATTTTTATCGGCCGCGGTGTCGGCGCCATGGCCATATCGGGACTCGCCATCACCTTCCCGCTGATGAATCTCGTCATCGGCTTCTGTACGCTGATCGCTGTCGGCGGCGCAACGATAAGCTCAATATTCCTCGGTCAGAAAAATCTCAAACGTGCGACAGATGTTGTCAACAACGTCCTCGTGCTCTGTCTTATACATTCGGTTGTCTTCGGCAGCATCACGCTGATTTTTCTCGACCCTATACTGATATTCTTCGGCGCGACTTCCGAGACCATAGGCTATGCCCGCGAATTCATGCGCATTATCCTCTACGGCACACCGATATCATATATTTTCATCGGCCTCAACAATCTTATGAGAGCCACGGGCTATCCCAAGAAGGCGATGATTTCGGCGCTGCTGTCTGTGCTCGTCAACGTTATCCTCGCCCCTATTTTCATTTTCGTCTTCGACTGGGGCATCGCCGGAGCGGCCTTTGCCACCATCTGCGGCCAGTTTTCGGCTTTCATCTGGGTGCTGATCCACTTCCTTTCTAAAAAGAGCTATGTCCACTTTGAGTGGCGCGACCGCTTTTTCAGTCCCGACCTCATCAGGCGCATCTACGCCATCGGTCTCTCACCCTTCCTGATGAACTGTTGTGCCTGCCTCGTGGTCGTCTTCATCAACAAAGCCCTGCTCGCCTATGCCTACGACCTCGGCAATGTCGCCGTAGGCGCATACGGCATCGTCAACCGCACGACGATGTTCTTCGTAATGATTGCCTTCGGTGTAACACAGGGCATGCAGCCCATACTCGGCTACAACTATGGCGCCTCAAACTGGCCCCGTGTCAAGGAGACTCTCGTCAAGGGCGTCCTCATCGGCACAGGCATTTCTACAGTCGGCTGGATTCTAACCGAGAGTTTCCCCGACGTCATCAGCTCGATGTTCACCACCGACCGCACGATGATCGACATCGCCCGCGAAGGCTTCAGGATATATTTCATCGTCTACCCGGTCGTCGGCGCCCAGATTGTCATTCAGAACTATTTCCAGTCGATAGGCAAACCCAAGCTCTCGATATTCCTGTCGCTCACCCGTCAACTGATATTCCTGTTGCCCCTGCTGTGGATTCTGCCGCCGCATTTCGGCGTCGATGGCGTCTGGGCAAGTATGGCAGGCAGCGATTTTCTCGCTTTCGTCCTCGCTCTGATTACCGTATTGATT